>JAGSPQ010000415.1 GCA_018262385.1 Myxococcaceae bacterium
GACCTCGGTGAACCATCGACCGGGCCATCCACGGAACGTCACTTCGTTGGGTGGCAGCCGGGAGGAAGGGGGATCGGGGCGCCGAAATTAAATTCACATCGGAGAGGTCCAGGCGTGTGAATTAAATTTCGGCCCCCCTACCCCCCGGCCCCGGCCTTCCCCCGGGGCTCGACCGACCCGAACTGGTGAGTTGTGTCCCCGGTGGTGAGAACCAACGTCGCAGCGGACGCGGCACTCACGGCCGACGCTCGCTCTCACCAGAAACACGGTCCGAGGGCGCAGGAGCCCCGACTCAGGCGGGGGCGGCCACCCGCCACGGATTCACCGCAAGGAAGAGCCCCGGCCCACCCCGTCGGTGGTCGGACCTCAGCGGAGCTGTCCGAGCCCCGCACTGCCCGGCCGGTCGCGACGGCCGCTGGCGAGTGCACCCGCCTGTGTTCCCTGCGAGAGGCGAGACGCGCGCTACTCCCCCGCGCCCTTCAGCAGCGCAGCGAGGAACAGGCTGTACGTCAGCTGCCCCACCGGGCGGCCCTCCCGCCGGGCCTGCCGGCGCAGCGCCGCGGGCAGCGAGCACAGCGACTCATCCGCCGGATCCTGCATCCGCGCGTAGCCGCGGGGCGAGTACCCGACCACCTTCCAGCCGGAAGACGCGAGCGCGGTGCTCAGGTCGCGGGTGAGTTGATGGTGAACGGCCTTGTTGATCGCCAGCGGCTCGGTGTCGGGCTCGGGGCTGGACCAACCGCCCTCCCCGCTGCGCCACCCCGCGCCGAGCAGGTACTTCTCTTTGCGCGCGATCGACAGCCCGCCGACGTGGCGCTCGAGCCTCACCGCTTCAACCGGCGCGGCCTGGAGCGCGCGGCTCCGAGCTCGCCACTGCGAGGGCGAACATCATCCGCTGGGTGGGCTCGCCCGGGTCCCGCACGTCGAACAGGTCGGGACGCGCGGCCGCGAAGGTACGAGGCGGGTGGGGTGGGCGGCACAAGTCGAGTGGAGAGGGAAGATTGGCGGTCGAGAAGGCGGTTTGCGAAGGCTACCAGTCAGTCGGGCTCGAGACGACCTCTCGAAAGCGCGGGCCACATCGCAGGCTCGAGTGCCGCCCGCGGACTGAGCCAACATTCGGCTGGAGTGGGTGCCGAAGGTGCGGCCTGTGACTAAGAGGGAGCGGCACGCCGGTTCTCCGAGTGGAACATCGACGAAGAGGCGCTCTCGGCGGTGCGCTGCCCCCAGTGCCGCGTGCTGCCTGCGCGCGCGGTGTGGCGGTGGTGGTGGAAGAACACCCGCTGGTTCTTCTTCTTCTTGGGGCTCTTCGCGCTCGCCGCGGCGGCTCCGGCGTTGCTCGACCCCAAGAACGGTCTGACCGTCTCGGTGTGGGCGGGCGTGATGTACGGGGTCATGTTCTTGCCCGCGCTCATCTTGCTGGTGCGCGCGTGGTTGGACGCGAAGAAGCGGATCACCTGGCTGTGACGCGGAACTGAGCTCCGCTGGGCCCTGGTCGGCTGCTACGCCGCTCGAGCCTCACCGCTTCAACCGGCGCGGCCTGGAGCGCGCGGCTCCGAGCTCGCCACTTCCTGCCGCCGCAGCGCCGACCGGGCGCCGAGCAGCGTCTCGAGGATCTCACGGGCGACCTGGGCCCAGGCGTCCCGCGCCCGCCCCGGAAGCTTCGGGCGGTCTTCTCCGGCGGCCCAGACCGGCCCCTGCTCGGAAGCGGCCACCACCGCGTCGGCGCCCTCGCACCGCACCCGCGGGCCGCCGAAGACCACCACCTGCACCCGGCCCTTGTGAGCCGCGCGCGCGCCGGCCACCGCCTCCTCGAGTGACGGCACCTCGCGCAGCTCGAGCTGGCCGCGCTCGCGCCACTCACGCAAGAGCAGCCCGAGCACGCCCTGCTCTTCCTTCAGCGGCGCCTCGCGGCGGTTGGCGCCGGTGAAGACCAGGTCGAAGCTGACCGCCTCGGCCTCGAGCCAGGCGGCGAGCCGGCGGACCATCGCGGCCCCCGCTCCGAGGGCGAACATCAGCCGCTGGGTGCGCTCGCCCGGGTCCTGCACCCGGCAGGCGTCGAGCGAGCCGTCGAACACCAGCACCAGGGTGCGCCGGCGCCGAACGGCCACCGACTCGTCGCGCGCGTAATAGAGCAGCTCGCCCTCGACGAACCGCACGTCGAACTGGTCGGGACGCTCGGCCGCGGGATCCGCCGGGTCGTCCATGTAGATCAGCTCGCTGGTGACGAGGTTCTCGAGGCTGCCGACGGTAGAGATGCTCGAGAACCCGCCGACCGGAAACGCGGATTCCTCCTCGAGCTGGGTCGGCGCGTCGCCCTCGGAGAGCGAGGTCTTCATCCGCACCGGCAGGCGATCCTCCACCTCCTGCGCGACCTCGGCCAGCTGCGCGAGCGTCACCCGCGGCCCCAGGCCCTTGAGCGCGGCGACGTTCTCGAGCAGGAACACCTCGGCGTCGGTGAGCAGCTCCTTGCTGCGGCGCGCGGCGCGGGCGAGCGACTCGAAGCCCTGGATCATCAGCTCGACGATCGCCGGGTTCTCGTGCAGCACCACCCGCCCCTGCTGGATCACCTCGTCGGCCGGGCGCTGGGCGATGCGGCGGACGATGGCCTGGCTCACGCCGGGGCCGTTGAGCGCTTTGGCCTCGCCGGTGCGCTCGAGGCGGGACACCAGCTGCCCGGCGAGCAGCCCGACCGCGACCGGCTTCAGATCCTTCGGCGCGGCGGCGACCGCTTCGGTGATCGCCGTCCACCGGCGATCCGCCACCAGCCGGGCGAGCACGTGATCCTCGTAGACCCGCATCGCGTCTTTGAGCGGGCCGGGCACCGCCTGGGGGCCGAGGGGCTCGAGGCGATCGCCGTTCATCAGCACCGACAGATCAATCGCCAGGGTCAGCGAGGGCAGCGAGGGCTTCTCGCCCAGCGCGGCGAGCACGGCGTTGAGGGCGACCTCGTACCGATCGCCCTTCAGCGCCAGCGGCCGGGCCACCGCGCAGGAGGCGGCGAGCAGCGCTTCGGCCTCCGCGCTGGTCAGCCTGGTCATCAGGAAGTCAGGCCGAGCAGCCGGGGCACTTTCTCCTCGAGGAGGTCGATCTCCTCGCGGGTCTCGCCCAGGTACGACAGCAGCTGCAGATCTTCGCGCTCGACCGCGCCCCCGTGGACGATCCACGCGCGGGTCCGCAGCAGGCGGTAGAGCTTGATCAGCTTGCGGTCGCTGACGAACACCTCGTCCTCTCGCACCAGGGTGCGGATGACGCGGCGGAACTCGCGCATCACCTCGTCGCGGAAGAACAGCTCGCGATCGCGCGGCTCCGTCTTCGCCATCTGGAGCGTGAGGTAGCGGTGCGCCTTCATGAAGTCTTCGAGGCTGCACAGCCCTTCCGCCCAGGGCTTGCGGTTCAGGTCGCGGGCGGTCTGACTGTCGAGGCCGGCGTCGAGCAGCTCGACGAAGTGGGTCTCCTGCACCGGGCGGCAGGCGGCCTTGAGCACGAACCGGTCTTTGAGCGCGCCGAGCTCCGCGTGCTCGGGCACTTCGTTGGTGGCAGCGAACAGCACCTTGAGCTTCACCGGGACAGGGACGCCGTCCTGGTAGAACTTCCGCTCGTTGATCACCGTCAGCAGGGCGTTGAGGATCGCGCTCGAGGCCTTGAAGACCTCGTCGAGGAACACCATCCGCGCGGTGGGCAGCTTGCCGCGCTCGCGCCGGATGTAGCGGCCGGCGCGCAGCTCGTTGATGTCGATCGGGCCCAGGATTTCGGAGGGCTCGGTGAACCGGGTGAGCAGGTACTCGAAGTAGTCGCCCGGCTCGAGGGTGATCGCGTCCCGGAACTTCAGCACCAGGTCGCTCTTCGCGGTGCCTGGCGGGCCGACCAGCAGCAGTGGCTCCTGAGCCACCGCTGCCACCGTCATCAGGTCGATCAGCCGCTGCTTCTCGATGAAGTGGCGGCCGAGCCCCAGCCGGAACCGGTTGATCTTGTCCCGGAGAGACTGGGACTCCGCCTGAAGCTGTTCGAGAGACAGCTCAGGGACGGAGTCGATCGAGTCTTTACCGGGGGTCTTGGTCATGCGTTACCAGGTTGCGGTGCTCGCTTCCGAAGTGAGGACGTAACAGCGGCCGTTGAGAACCGCCTTGTCCATGCTGAAGTCCCACTCGCGGAAGGTGACGCCGGTCAGAGTCGAGGCCCAGCTGCCCGTCGTCTCGTTCTGGGTGGCGGTGGCGACGTTGAAGGTGCCGCCCTGCGCGAAGTAGGTGCCGCCGGTGCAGGCGGTGGAAGTGGCCGAGGGACAGTCGCGCCGCATGCTCACGCAGTAGGCGCAGTTGGTGTACGTGTCGGTATTGGTGATCGTGTAGACCATCGGAACGACGATTGCGGCCGTGAGGTAGAAAACCTCCTGGGTCAGCACGTTGATGTTCGTGCCGGTCGCGGGCTCGCTCTGGTCGAGGAAGGAGATTTCGTTGGTCATGTCGTAGCCAGCCGCATTCGTCGTCTCGTTCCAGGTCGCCAGGGTGGTGCAGGCTGTACCGCCACCCGAACCGCCGGTGCCGCCTGCCGAACCGCCGGTGCCGCCTGCCGAACCGCCGGTGCCGCCCGCCGACCCGCCGGTGCCGCCTGCCGACCCGCCGGTGCCGCCTGCCGAACCGCCGGTGCCGCCACGCGAGCCGCCGGTGCCGCCCGCGGTGCCGCCGCCCGAGCCACCCGCTCCGCCGCCGACGCTGCTACCGCCGCCGCTGCCGCCGGTGCCGCCAGTGCCGCCGGTGCCGCCGGTGCCGCCGGTGCCGCCAGTGCCGCCAGTGCCG
>JAGSPQ010000016.1 GCA_018262385.1 Myxococcaceae bacterium
GAATCTCCAACGCCTTTCCGACCATCTCCCGCTCGCCCGGGTACGACAGCTTTCGGCCGGCGTCGCTCAGCGGGATCCAGTGCGCGCGATCGACCTCGACCCGCATCTCGGGGGTGAGCTGATCGATCTCCCCGCTGGCGTGCTTGAAGAGAAAGAAGCTGACCACCTTGAAGATCGTCTTTCCCCGGAACCGGTAGACGTACTTCACGTCGCCCAGCTTCTCGATCAGCTCGGTCGACAGCCCGGTCTCTTCCTGCACCTCGCGCGCCGCCGCCGCCAGCGCCGTCTCGCCGCCGTCGATGTGCCCCTTGGGCAGCGCGGTGACGCTCGCCCTCCCCCGGGGGGTGATCACCGCCAGCTCGAAGCTCGCGCCGTCGGCGCCGCCCCGACGGATCACGACGCCTCCCGCCGAGAACTCACGCGTGGTGCCCACGGCCCGCAAGTCTAGCCCGGCGAGCTGATTACCGGGCCAGGTAGTCGAGCTTGGCTTCCGCGCCCAGCCGGTAGGCGTAGCGCAGCTCGGTCAGCAGCCGGTCGAGCCGGCGGGCGGTGATGATCGGCAGCAGCCTTCGGCAGTAGGCGCGGGCCAGCCGGTTGGCTTCCCGGTAGCGCCAGCTCTCCTGCTCGCTCAGCTCGTCGCGCAGGGTGCCCTCGTCGAACAGCCGGCGCAGCAGCCCGCGGGCGTGGCTGCCTTCCCCGTCTTCGGCCCAGGCGCCCAGCGCGCAGATCGCGAACTTGTCGACCTCGGCCTGGGCCTCGAGCTCCAGCAGCGAGACCCGGCGATCGAGCGCGGCCGCCCGGTGGAGGTAGAGGAAGTGCGACACCCCCTCGGCCGCCTCGCAGAACGCGCCCAGATCGGCAGCCCGGTGAAGCAGCTCGGGAGCCAGGAACAGCCCCATCTCGACCTGCCCTTCCCCTTCGCGCACCAGCAGCTCTTCGCGGGCCCGCATCGTCCCGCCCAGCGCCCGGGCCTGATCCTCATCGAGCAGGCAGTCGGTCACCCGCAGCTCGCACCGGATTCCGTAGATCGCCTCGAGGTGTTGCTGAATCCGGGCGGGCAGCACCTAGTTGGGCTGTCCCTTCGGCATCACTCCGGCTTCCAGCAGCACCTGGCCCAGCCGCTCGTTGCCGGTGCGGGTGTACGACTCGAGCACCTTCACCTGGCCGCCGGGGCCCTGGGCCGCCATTCCCCGGGCGGCGATCTCTTCGAGCACCTCGACCACGGTGCGGAACTTCTGGTGCAGCTCCCAGTAGACGCTGGAGAAGCTCGAGGCGTGGGACATCTGGGCGATCGCCGCGTAGGCGCTGCCCCCCATCTGGATGTAGTAGTCGGGGCCGACGACCCGGTCGCGCAGCGAGTCGGCGAAGAAGCCGGCGGTGTAGAGCGAGACGTCGCCCAGCTGCCGCAGGGTCTTGATCCGGGCGTCCCGGTCTTGCTGCATCGCGCGGTGGTAGAGCACCGCCAGCGGCTCGGTATCGACCTTGCTCCCGTCGGTCTGGGTGAACAGCTTCTCGGCGGCGGCGAACTCCGACAGCAGGTTGACGACGTAGAACTCGGTCACTTCGGCGAGGGTCACCTTCTGCCGGCTGACCACCTCGCCCACCAGCATCCGGAAAAACTCCTTCAACGTGCTGCCAACAACCAGGTTGCTCATGGGGTGCTCCTGGAGCGGAGTGTAACGCCGCCGATCAGGGGCCTCCAAGGTTCGGCCCTGTGATTCCCGTGGGTTGCGCTGGCAGTCGACCCCGGCGAGCGCCAGATCCCCCCCGCCGGCGGGCTGGCACTCGATCACTGCGAGCGCCAGTGCGTCCCTTGACCCACGAGGGGCGATGGTTATATCTCGGGCGCCAACCACGCTGGCACTCTCGAGGTGGGAGTGCCAACGAACTACCTACGAGGCTTTGAAACCCATGAAGATTCGTCCCCTGCAGGATCGTTTGATCGTCAAGCGCGTCGCGGAAGAGAACAAGACCAAGGGCGGGATCATCATCCCCGACACGGCGAAGGAGAAGCCCCTCGAGGGCAAGGTGATCGCGGTCGGCAACGGCAAGGTTCTCGAGGACGGCAAGGTTCGCCCCCTGGACGTGAAGGCCGGCGACAACATCCTCTTCAGCAAGTACGCGGGCACCGAGATCAAGATCGAGGGTGAGGATCACCTGATGCTGCGCGAGGAAGACGTCCTCGGCGTGATCGAGAAGTAAGCGGTCCCCTTCCCTTTTCCAAAACAACTCACAAGGAACACTCAACCATGGCCAAAGACATTATTTTCGATACCCGTGCACGCGACGCGATTCTTCGCGGCGTCAACATCCTCGCCGACGCGGTCAAGGTCACCCTGGGGCCGAAGGGCCGCAATGTCGTGATCGAGAAGTCGTTCGGCAGCCCCACGATCACCAAGGACGGCGTCACCGTCGCGAAGGAAATCGAGCTCGAGAACCGGTTCGAGAACATGGGCGCGCAGATGGTGAAGGAGGTCGCGTCGAAGACCTCGGACGTCGCCGGCGACGGCACCACCACCGCGACCGTGCTCGCCCAGGCGATCTTCCGTGAAGGCAGCAAGCTGGTCGCCGCGGGCCACAACCCGATGGAGATCAAGCGCGGGATCGAGAAGGCCGTGCTGGTGATCACCGAAGAACTGAAGAAGATGGCCAAGCCCACCCAGGGCAAGAAGGACATCGCCCAGGTCGGCACCATCTCGGCCAACGGCGACGCGACGATCGGCAACATCATCGCCGACGCGATGGACAAGGTCGGCAAGGAAGGCGTGATCACGGTCGAGGAGGCCAAGGGCCTCGAGACCACCCTCGATGTGGTCGAGGGGATGCAGTTCGATCGCGGCTACCTCTCGCCGTACTTCGTCACCAACCCTGACCGGATGGAAGTCGAGCTCGCCGAGCCGTACATCCTGATCTACGAGAAGAAGATCTCGTCGATGAAGGATCTGCTCCCGGTGCTCGAGCAGGTTGCCCGCTCGGGCAAGCCGCTGCTGATCATCGCCGAGGAAGTCGAGGGCGAGGCCCTGGCGACCCTGGTGGTGAACAAGATCCGCGGCGTGCTCAACGTCTGCGCAGTGAAGGCGCCCGGCTTCGGCGATCGTCGCAAGGCGATGCTCGAGGACATTGCGACCCTCACCGGCGGGAAGATGATCGCCGAGGACCTCGGGATCAAGCTCGACACCCTGCAGTTGACTGATCTCGGCCGCGCCAAGCGGGTGAAGATCGACAAGGACAACTCGACGATCATCGACGGCGCTGGCGCCGCGAAGGACATCGAGGGTCGGGTCAAGATGCTGCGCGCCCAGGTCGAGGAGACCACCAGCGACTACGACAAGGAGAAGCTCCAGGAGCGCCTTGCGAAGCTGGTCGGCGGCGTGGCGGTGATCAACGTCGGCGCGGCGACCGAGACCGAGATGAAGGAGAAGAAGGCCCGGGTGGAAGACGCGCTCAACGCAACCCGCGCAGCGGTCGAGGAAGGCATCGTCCCCGGCGGCGGCGTGGCGTACATCCGCTGCCTGAAGGCGATCGAGAAGGGCAGCTGGAGCGAGGGTGAGAAGTTCGGCGTGGAGATCATCCGCCGTTCGCTCGAAGAGCCCCTGCGCCAGATCGTCGGCAACGGCGGAATGGAAGGCTCGGTGGTGGTGAACAAGGTCAAGGAAGGCACGGGCGCGTACGGCTTCAACGCCGCGACCGGCGTCTACGAAGACCTGATCGCCGCGGGCGTGATTGACCCGGCCAAGGTGTCCCGCACTGCGCTGCAGAACGCGTCGTCGGTCGCCTCCCTGATGCTCACCACCGAAGCGATGGTGGCCGAGCACCCGAAGGATGACGAGGGCAAGGGCGCTGGCGCCGGCGGTGGTGGAATGGGCGGCATGGGTGGGATGGGCGGGATGGGGATGTAATTTCGGCGTACCTCACCCCTTTCGTGGTGAAATCAGCGGCCTCCTGCGCAAGCGGGGGGCCGTTTTTTCGTGCCCACAAGGGTTCGTAATTGCAGGGGGAATCGACCGATGCCGGCTGACGCAAAAGGACTTGGAGGGGGCCCCCCCGGGCATGTTATCCAGATGGGGAGTGCCGGCCCGTTTGCCCGTCCTCCCGTCACAAGATCCGAGGCAGTGGCAACACTCCCGGGGGCGTGCGCGAGCGAAGGCGGTCTGAGCGGGCCGGCACTCACCTTGTCTTTGCTGGTACTTGCGCTGGGCACCGCCTGCTCGAGCGGGGTGCACAAGGTGGTCCGGCCGCCGGCCGCGCCGCTGGAGCTGACCACCGCCTTCGTCTACCCGTTCGAGTTCAAGTGGGAAGAGCCGGTGTACCGGCGGTTCGAGCTGTCGCAGCGGCTGGTCGAGGAGGCGGTTCGCCAGAGCGGCGAACAATTTGCGTTCTTCGGCCCCTCCGAGTTCAAGGTGATGCGGCAGAACGACAACGGGGCGTGGGTCGCTTCCACCGCCCTGCCCCTGCTGATCGGCAGCGGCCAGCGCGCCGACCAGGGGGTGGTGATCCGCCCGTGGGCCGAGCGGCGGAAGAACTCCTCGATGCAGGAGACCTTCGACAAGAAGGGGAAGGCCACCGGGATGGCGACGATGGAGGAGACGATCTACCTGGGCCACCTCGACGTGGTGCACCCCTCGTCGGGGCAGGTGCTGGTGGAGGTGTCGAGCGAGGTGAAGGTCGACCCCTTCAGCGCGGACCTGTCGGAAGACGGGTCGGATCCGGCGCGCCCGCTGACGAAGCTGATGGCGGGGCTGCTGGTCGAGGCGCTGGGGGCGGTGAAGCACCTGGCGCTCAAGCGCCCGGTGCGGCCCGAGCTGGGGCTGACGGTGGCGCTCACCCCCCAGGCGACCCTCGACTACCTCGAGGACGGCAAGCCGGCCACCTCGGTCGAGCTGGCGGCGATGGACGCGGTGGCGCAGGAGATCTTCGTCCAGGATCGGGCGAAGTTCCTCGCTCCGTTCCTGCCGGAGGCCGCGCTGCCGAAGGTGGTGAAGATGCCGGTGGGGACGTACGTGGTGGCCGCTGCCGCGGGGGCGAAGGTGAGCCCGGGAGATCTGCTGCTGACGATCGACGGCGCGCCGGCGCTTCCCCAGATGCTGGGGCGGCTGCGGTTCTCCGAGGTGCCGGTGCAGGTCCGGGTGCGCAAGAGCTCGGGCGAGGAAACGGAAGTGCTGCTGCCCTGAAGGCGGCGGTGGGCTAAAACCAGCGCCCTCCTCCCAATGAACAACCGCAATCCGGAACTCACCGAATCCGTCACCATCCCCGACGACGTTCCCCGGCGGGTCCACATCCGCGAGTGGGCGCTGGAGGTGGCGAGCGGCCCTGACAAGGGGAAGAAGGTCGCCACCCTCGAAGGGCTGATTCGGGTCGGCTCCGATCCCGCTTCCGATCTGGTGCTCACTGATCCGACGGTCAGCCGCCGGCACCTGGAGGTCGAGCGCACCCCGCGGGGGCTGCTGTTGAGGGATCTGGGCAGCCGCAACGGCAGCTGGGTCGACGGCCGGCAGGTGGCCGGCGCCTACGTCGAGCCGGGCGACAAGATCGCGCTGGGGAAGACCAAGCTGTTGGTGAAGCAGCAGACCCGCGGCACCGAGATCGAGCTGATGGGTGGCGAGAGCTTCGGCGAGCTGGTCGGCGCCTCGGACGCGATGCGGGTGGTGTTCACCGAGCTGCGGCGCTGCGCGAAGGACGAGCAGAACCTGCTGATCGAGGGTGAGACCGGCACCGGCAAGGAGCTGGCTGCCCGGGCGCTGCACGCCCACTCCCTGCGCCGGCACGGTCCCTTCCGGGTGGTCGACTGCGCGCTGGTGAGCGAGGCGAACGCGGCGGTCGAGCTGTTCGGCCCCGACGGGGCGTTTGCGGGCGCGCAGAACGGCACCCTGTTCTTCGACGAGATCACCGAGCTGCCGACGACGGTGCAGCCCAAGCTGCTGCGGGCGCTGGAGACCCGCGAGCTGCCCGGCACCGCGGGCGCCAAGCCCCGGCCGTTCAACGCCCGGATCATCTGCGCCACCCACCAGAACCTCGCCGAAGAGGTGCAGCAGGAGCGCTTCCGCAAGGATCTCTATTTCCGGATCGCGGTCGCCCGGGTGCGGCTGCCTCCGCTGCGCACCCGCAAGACCGATCTGGCGCTGCTGTCGACCCACCTGCTGAAGACGCTCGGCACCCACGTCGAGCTGTCGGCCCAGACCCTCACCATGCTCGAGGGGTACGACTGGCCGGGCAACGTGCGCGAGCTGCGCAACGTGCTCGAGCGGGGGGCGCTGATGCAGCAGGGCGGCGGCGGCAGCTGGCTGGATCTGCTGATCGAGCCGACCTCGAAGAAGACCGACGGCAAGTCGATCGCCCAGCTGGTCGCGTCGCTCGCCTACCACGAGGCCAAAGATCGGGTGCAGACCGACTTCGAGCGGCAGTACTTCGCCCAGGTGATGAAGGAGTGCGGCTTCGACATCAAGCTGGCCGAGGCCCGCACCGGGCTGTCGATGCAGAGCCTCTACCGGCTGCTGAAGAAGAGCGGCCTGCGGCTGAAGGATCTGAAGAACGCCGAAGGGCTGGACTGAAGAGTGGGGTCAGGGGACGCAGCCGGCGTCCGCCGAAGGAAGCCCGGCGTCAGCGCCGGCGGGGGGACGGCACAGCCTGGCGTGCTCTTCGAGCCCGTAGCGGATCCGGGTCACCAGGGTCCCGGCCGGGGTGAAGGCGAGGACCACCGTCGACTGCGCGGGGATGCGATCGGCGTACTCGACCTTCAGGCCCGCGGCGACGGTGAGCTCGAGCGGGCGGGTGGCGAGCACGGGGCCGACGTCGAGCCGGAGGGTGAAGTCGTAGTCGTTGGTGTCGTGCTCGTTGAGGATCATCACCGCCAGCTGCGCGCTGCTGCGGGAGGCGATGATCTTCACCGTCGCCACGCTCGAGGTCGAGGGCACCCACTGGCCGGAGAAGTTCTCGGCGATCAGCCGCAGGTGATGAAACGACGAGCGGGGCATGAAGGTGGTGCTGTTGTCGAGGTAGCCCAGGTCGCCCGCGGTCCTCGCTCCGCCGCTCTCGTGCACGCTCCACGGCATCACGCTGAGCGCGTTCTTCTCCATCCCCAGCGCGAAGACCTCGGCGAAGAGCTGGCCGTTGAGGAACGAGTGGGTGCCGACTCCGTCCACCGCGTTGGTGCCAAAGTTCTTGTAGGTGACGTTGAACTCGGTGAGCGCCCAGCCCAGCGCGGCCGGCCCGGTTCTTCCCTTCGCGGTGTTCGCGCCGGCGATCCGGCCCAGCAGCGCGTCGATCGCCGACCGGAATCCCGCCCCAGCGGCGACGACGGCGGCTCGGGTGTAGGCGGCGCTCCCCATCGGATACCGGTGAAAGGAAACCCCGTCGATGTAGTAGCGCCCGCTGGGGTCCTTGCCCGAGATGTCGGCCGAACCTCCAAGCAGCGCGGCGAAGAGGGCGTCGTTGTACCAGGCGCTGTCGGGGGCGAAGATCCGGATGCTGGGATCGACGGCCTTCATCGCCGGCGCGTGGCTCTTGACGTAGCCGGCGACCGTCGCCGCGCTGAGACCCGCCAGGTCCGGCTCGTTGCCGATCGACCAGAACTTCACCCCGCGGCTCATCGTCAGGTTGACGTAGCGGACGAGGTCGGCCGCCGCGGTGGGTGTGAGCGTGCTCGAGACCTGGACCAACGGCTCCGCGCCGATGAGGCGGATCGCGTCGATCCACTCGAGGTACTGGGCGTTCGAGGGCGGGGTGTTGTTGTACGCGTTTCCGCCGATGCGCATCATCTGCACGCCGCTCTCCTGCACCCGCGGCCAGAGCTTGAAGAGCTGGCCTCCGTAGTCGCGGTCCATCCAGGCGTTCTGACCGACCAGGTACTTGCTGAAGCCCGGCCCGCCGTCGCCCCAGCCCGCATCGCCCCAACCGGCGTCACTCGCACCCGCGTCGGCTGCTCCGGCGTCGCTCTGCCCCGCGTCACCTGCGCCCGCGTCACCTGCGCCCGCGTCAGCAGCCCCGGCATCGCTCGACGGGCCTGCGTCCTCCAGCGCCTTGACGCCGGAACATCCCGATGCGGCCACCACGCCCAGCAGGCACGCGGCGGCGTTGATCCACCTGGGCAGGAAGCGACTCATCGCGCCGAGACTAGTCCGTCGAGCCGCTGCCACGGCGGCGCCGGGGACGAGCCACGGGGTTCCACGTGCCCTGTTGATCCGGATCAGGTCTCCGGTGGGTCGTGCAGGCGCGCCAGGCCGCCAACCAGGGCGGCGGCGTGAGCCCACCGTAGCCCTGCCCGGTTGAAGCCCGGTGCTTGCTCAGCTACCGGGGCCCAGGCTTCGTCCCGCAGACGATTGGGAGGGGGTCGGTAGGAACCAGCCCGCGGATGCTGAGCTCGATGACGACCAACTCGGAGCGCCCCGGCAGCTCGACTTCGAACTTCCGTGGCAGCTCCTCGGTGGCAAGCAGCACGTTCCCCGTATCCATCCGGGTTGGGACTCGCACTTCTGGAGGGGTCTTGACGAGGGTGACCTTTGCCGCGTCCTCACCCAACTCCCGATCGACAACCACTGCGAGCTCGTGCCCGTCGAGCGAGATCGAGTGAGCCCCCGGAGGCAAGTTCCCACGAGGCCCCCCGACTGGGCGGCCGTCGATTGACCACGGGAGGCCGCCGCCGACCTCGACCGTGACGCCCGCGATGCCGAGGCTGGCGGCTGCCTCAGCACACAAATCGCGCGTGAGCACCCGATCGGTGCACTCGAGTCTGGAGCCAAACTCCGTGCCCTTGTCGTCAACCACCTGAACGTACAGCAGACCGCCGCCAGGCTCGTAGTGCTGGAGGACCCACCCCTGGTCCGCACCAATGGACAAGACACGGCGCCCTTGCGCGCAGGTGCCGACCGACGTGGCGTGGCAGAAGCCGCGCGCCCGCCATTTCTGGGTCGCGCTGGCGAGCGCACTCTGGATGGCGACCTCGAGCGGCGGGCACGCCCCCCCGCAGTGGCTGGTCACCGGCTGGTTACTCCTGCAGCCGCTGGCCGCGAGGGCGAACGCGAGAAAGAGGCCGTTGACGTTGACACCCGTTCCCATCGTGGACCGCTCCGACTGGCCAACGTAGCACGGGGAACTCTCGCCTCAGCTCGGCAGCGGACTGCCTGCCGCCGCGGCGAGAGGCGCCGGCTTGTCGCTGGTGGTCTCAGAGGAGAACGGCCGGGGGCAGGACGTCTTGATGCTCCACCCAGCGCTGGCGCCAGCCCATCGCCTCGGGATCCTCCCCGTCAACTTCGAGGGGGCGCCATCGCGCGCACTACCTTGGCGGGTCGCCCAGCTACCTGCTCAACCCCTCCCTCAACCCCGACAAAGCCGTGTTCCCGGAACAGGTCAGCCACGGCCTGCGGATCAACGGCGCCAAAGTGGTGAGCATGCGCCGCACGCCGGGGCTTCATGCGCTCGTGGAAGGGGTGGGCCGGGTCGTCAAAGTCTTCGTCAACCAGCAGCACCCGCCCACCAGGCCGAAGTACCCGCCGCATCTCTCCCACGGCGCTCGCCACATTGGTCCAGTGATGCACCGTGTTCACCGTCCAGAGCGCGTCGATGGTACCGGACTCGACGGGCAATGACTCCGCAGCGCCATCAACCACGGTGATGCGCCCGCGATGCGGGCAGGGCAGCAACCGCAGTTTCAGAATGCGCCGCATGAAGGGCGTGGGGTCAACGGCCAGGACGAGGGCCCCACTGCCCGCCGCCGATACCGTGGCCGGACCCATTCCCGCCCCCAGGTCGATGACGTGTTCGCCCGGCGCTGGCCGCACCAGACCCACCACAGCGTCGCTCACCGGCGAACGCCACATGAACGGCAGCAGGCTCAGGTACCGCACCAGCCCGGACAGCCCGCGGTCGTGCTCATGCCCGCGCTGGTGCTGACCGTGCGAGTGGTGGTGCTGGTGGGTCATCGGTCCCGTCTGTATGAACCGGCATCAGGGCAGACGGCCTGGTGCGGGTCAACTGCGCGGCGAACCACCCAACGGAGTGCTCCGATTCAATTCGGCTCACGCGGGCCGTGCTCCGGGGGTTCGCGCGCCACCCCGTTCCATTCAGGAGCACGGGGTGCGCCCCCCTGACTCAGTAGGAGACCACCCCCCAGTCGAGCTGAGCGCCCGAGGTGGGGTCGACCTGCACCAAAACGAAATGGCCGGTGCCCGCGCTGTTGAAGAACGCGAAGCGCCCGTGGGTCGCGTAGCTCGCGCTGCCGACGGTGAACTGGGGCAGCGTCGCTTCGCTCTGGAAGACGAGGAAGGCGTCCTCGTACTTGCGCACCTTCACGTCCGCCGCCGGGGTGGTCGAGCCGTAGCCATTCTCGGGGATCGCGATCAGCTTCCCCGCGGCGCTCGAGTGATCGAGGTGCCGGACCAGCGGGAGGCCCGAGAGCGACCCGGCATAGAGCATGTCCATCGACTGAATCGGTGACGAACGAAAGACGTTGCCGCAGCGGGTGAAGATCCGATCGCCGGTGTCGGTGATCCACAGGTTGCCGCACATCGGGTAGTCGCCGTGGTACGGCGAATCATAGAGCCGCACCGCGGTGCCTCCGTCGAGGTTGTACTTCTCGATGTCCGAGGGGCTCAGGCCGTTGTTCGCGCCGTAGGCCACGCTGCCCGACGGGTGGAGCTTGGCGAGGGTGCCGGCCCGGATGCTCCAGCCGGCGCTCATCGTCTCGACTCCGGTGGTGAGGTTCAGGCTCCGGATCTGCGTCCACTGGTCGATGCGGGGGAACGCATGAACGTAGCCGTTGCCAGGCAGCACGACGTCGATCACGTCGCAGCTGACCGCCAGCGTCTTGAGCAGCGTCAGCGGCGAGAGCTGAACGTAGGAGACCCACCCATTGTGCCCGACTGCCGCGAACTGGCCGTCGAGCGAGAGCGCCACGGTAGCCGGAGCGAGGTTCAGCGCCACCGACTGATCTGTCTTCGCGACCGGATCGTAGACGTGGAGCAGGTTGGGCCCGGAGGAGACGGTGATGATCCGGTTCAGCGCGCGGCTGTACTCGGCATCGATCACCCGGTGGTTGAGCATGGCAATCGTACCGTTCTGGGTGGGCAACGCAGTCACCGTCATCGCCGAGGCCGCGCTGCTCGCCTTCCCGTCGTTGACGACCAGCGACACCTGGAAGCTGCCCGCCAGGTCAGCGACGAAGGTCGGCTTGAGCGCGGTGGGGCTGCTCAGCGCCGCGAGGCTCCCGGTCGGCCGCCCGGTCAAGGACCACTGGTAGGTGAGCGAATCTCCGTTGGGATCCGAGCTGGCCGAGCCGTCGAGCGTCACCGTGGTCCCCGCCGCCACCGAGCGATTCGGGCCGGCGTTGGCGCTGGGGGGAAGGTTGGCGATTCCGCTCGCCGTGACGGTGAGGTTGCTGGGAGCGCTGTCGACCAGGCCGTCGTTGACCACCAGGGAGACCAGGTAGGTGCCGGCGCGATCGGCGAGGAACTTCGGCCTGGCCGCCGACGGGTTGTCGAGGGCCGCGCTGCTCCCGCCGGGCCGGCCGGAGAGGACCCAGCGGAACGTCAGCGGCGAGCCCTCGAGGTCTGTGCTCGCGCTGCCGTCGAGCGCCACCGTCGCGCCGACCGACACGGCCTGATCCGCGCCGGCCCGGGCCAGCGGAGCGGCATTGACCAGCCCCGACTCGGCAGTGATCACCACCACCGAAGGCAGGCTGACCGCCTGCCCGTCCCACACCACCAGTTGGGCGACGAACACCCCCGGGCGATCGGCGACGAAGTGGGGGGCCGAGGAGGAAGCGGCCTCGAGCAGCGCCGTGCTGCCGGCAGGCCGTGCGACCAGCACCCAGGCGAAAGAGAGGAGGTCGCCGTCCGGATCGCTGCTCCGCGCTCCGCTCAGCGTCACGCTGCGCCCGACCCCGACCAGCTGCGGTTGCCCGGGGTCGGCGATCGGGGGCCGGTTGCCACCCGAGGCGTTCGGCGTGGCACTGACGAGCAGCACCTGGGGCTCGCTCGCGCGGCAACCGTCGCCCACGATCAGCCGAACGCCGTAGCGGCCCGGCAGGTCGGGGATCAACGCGGGGTTGACGCTCGCCGTGTCGACCAGCACCGCGCGACTGCCATTGGGCACTTCGATCAGGGCCACACCCCGCCAACGCGAGCAGGAGCCCCAGATGCCCGATCGATCGCAGCCGCATTTTTCCGTAGCCCCCAGGGCCGCGCGACTTGCGCAGTGAGTCGAGCATCGTTCACCCGCCCGGCGGACTCAACGCAGCCATGCTGAAAAGCGGCTCTCGACCGCGCACCCGTTCACGGCCCGGGTGTCACGGTTTGGCGGCGGTGACGCCGACCTGAGCGCGGGGGACCAGCATCCGGGTCATCGCCTCAGGATCCTTCACCCCCTGCGCCAGCATCCAGGCGTGGCCGGCCTTGATCCGGGCGGCGCCGAGCTCTCCTCCTTCCAGCTCGCCCAGGCGGGCGCGGGCGGCGGCGGCGAAGAGCGCCATGTGGCCCGCCTCGAGCAGCGCGATCGCCCGGGTGAGCAGTGAGAGCGCGCGCTCGGGCATCTGGCGCCCCGCCGCGACAGCCGATCGGATCAGCAGCGAGAACGCGCGGGCCCACTCCACCCCTTCCCCTTCCATCCGCTCGGCATCGGCGAGCGCAAGGCCCAGGCGCCCGGTGGCGAGGCAGCTGCGGGCGCGCAGGAAGCGGGCTTCGACCCGCACGTTCTGGACCCGCAGGAACATCGAGTTCTGCAGCGAGGGCCAGTCGCGACGCAGGCGCTGCCAGCAGCTCTCGCCGTCGCCCTGGTAGAGGTCGATCATCCCTTCCGACAGCAGCGACCAGTAGTGCTGGAAGAGAAAGCTCTCGGTCGACCAGCCGCCGAGCACCTCGCGGACACTGGCCCGCGCGCGATCGGGCTGGTCGGCGGCGAGCAGGGCGACGCTCGCCAGGCCGCTCTGCAGGCTGGTGATGGTGTAGCGATCGCCGCGGCGCCGGGCTTCGTCGAGCAGCGCGGGAAGCCGGCGCGACAGTTGGTCCAGATCACCCAGGTAGAACAGCGACCAGAACCCGATCAGCCGGGCGGTCGCCACTTCCCAGGTGACCGCCGAGCCCGCCTCGCGAAACAGCCGCTCGGCCTCGACCTGGTGGGCCTGCGCCTGCTGCCACCGTCCGAGGAGGAACTGGGTCAGGCCGGTGCAGAACTCGATCAGCCCCTGCAGCAGGGGGTCGCCTGCGCGGGTGGCGAGCGCCTGGGACTCCTTGATCAGCCGGGCGGCCAGCGCTTCGCCCCGGTTGCCGATCGTCGCCACGAAGCTCGCCTCGGCGGCGAGCGCGCGGGCGACGCGGTAGGGCTCGCCGGCGTCGAGGGCGAGCAGCAACTGGCGGGTCTGGAAGCTCGCTCCGCGGATGGTGTCGATCATCGCCAGCCCGACCGACACCGACCAGCAGACGTCGATGCGGCGCAGGATCGCGGGGTCGATCGCGCTCTCGGGCCGCTCGTTGAACTCGAGCCCGCGCAGCAACAGGTGGGCGCGCCGGTACAGCAGCGCCACCGCCGCCCGCCACGGCACAGGAGCGAGCGTCATCCCCACTCCTGCCACCACCTCGCGCAGCGCCGCCAGGCCCCGATCGACGTGCCCCGAGCGCAGCAGTTGCTCGGCGCCGCGGCGCTTCAGCTCGAGCGCCTCGCCTTCGGTGCAGCCGCCCTGCTCCACCGCCAGCGCGTAGGCCGCCGCCGCTCCGGGCCCGCGGCCGGCGTCGGCCAGGCAGTCGCCGAGGCTGACGGTGAGCGGGTACCGCAGCGGCGCCTGGGGAGGCAGCAGCTCGAGCGCTTGCCGGTAGAGGACGGCGGCGCGATCGAAGGCCAGCTGTCCCTCGGCCAGCTTCGCGGCGCGGGCGGTGGCGTCGGCGGCGCGGGCGGTCTGCCCGGCCTCGAGCAGGTGCACCGCGAGCGCGTCGAGCTCGGTGGGCGCATGGGCGGCCAGCGCGTCGGCGAGCCCCAGGTGCAGCCGCTGCTGGGCGTCGGGCGAGAGGCTGGCGACGACGGTCTCGCGGATCCGATCGTGCCAGGCCTCGAGCCGCTCGCGATCGCCCGAAGGGGTGGCCCGCACCAGCCGGGCGCCCTTCAGCAGCCGCACCGGGCCGTCGTCCTCGGGGAGCCCGACCGCGGCGGCGGCGACCCGCGCGTCGAGCGGGCGGCCGGAGAGGCAGATCGCCTCGAGCAGCCGGCGCGGGTGATCTTCGAGCTGGGCCGCGCGGGCCATCACCACCTCGTCGAGGTTCGACTCGGCGCCGAAGGCCGCCAGCTGCTGGAGCAGGAAGGGGTTGCCGCCCGACTCGCGGCTCACCCGGTCCGGGCGGGAAGGAGGCGCGTCGGGGAGCACCTGGCGGGCCAGCTGCAGCGCCTCCTCGGCGCTCAGGCCTTGAAGCGGCAGCTCGAGCGCCTGCCGGCTCTTCCCCGGAGCGGGCAGCTGCGCGTCGCGCGAGGTCACCACCAGCAGCACCGCCGGCGCGTCGGGGGGCGTGAGCAGCTCCTCGAGCAGCTCGGTCGAGTCGTCGTCGCTCCACTGGAGGTCGTCGATGAAGAGGACCAGCGGGGCGCGATCGGCCATCCGCCCGAAGAGCTCGCGCAGCGCGGTGGTGGCGCGCCGCCGCAGCTCGTGGGCCTCCTTCGCCTCGCGCACCGGCGCCCGCGCGAACGCCTCGACCCGGCGCAGGACGGGGAACATCCGCGCCAGCGCCCAGGCGTCGCGGGGAAGCAGCGCGTCGGCCTTGTCGGGAGGCAGCTGCCCCAGGCGCCGGGCGAGGGTGTCGATCGCGCTGTCGAGCGCCTT
>JAGSPQ010000416.1 GCA_018262385.1 Myxococcaceae bacterium
CCCTCAACCTGCTGGCCGGGTACGGCTACTACAAGTCGCGCTGGCTGGCGCAGCCGGTGCCGACCCGCAGCGGCCAGCTGTACCGGATCGGCAAGCCGCACTTCTGGAAGGCGATCCTCGGAGCCTTCAAGCGGCGGCTGATCGAGCGGATCGCGGTGCCTGCGGAGGAGAAGCCGCAGTTCAACCTCGAGCGCCGGGCGGTCACCCTCGCCACCGAAGCCACCGCCCCCGCGCAGCAGCAGGCGACGGTCACCCCCGAGGAGCGCCAGCACGTGAAGGCCTTGCTGACCGCGCTCGAACCGCTGCCGGTCGACCGGCTGGACTCGGCGGCGCTGGCGGCGGCGATTCCGTTCGGCGAGGCCCCCGCGGCCGGACGCGCGCCGCCCCGCACCGCCGAAGAGGCCCCCCGGGTCGCCTGGAGCGCCGCGGCCCACCCATGAAGCCCGCGCTGCTCGTGACCACCGACGAGCCCAGTCGCATCGCCACCCTGATCGAGCAGTTGACCGATCTGTACGTCGACTGGATCAGCCACGCGGACCTCACCCGGCTGCTGCCGTTCGGGATCGGGAAGGCGGAGCCGGTCGCACCGCAGGAGCGCCCGCCGCAGCCTGACCGCCCGGGCGAGGTGGAGCTCGCGGCAGCGGTGCAGAGGTTACGTCCCGCGAAACCGCTGCGTTGGCCCGAGGGCCGCTTCGGGCCGGACCCGCGGGAGCGGTCTGCCCGGGCCCAGAGGCACACCGATTGCGAATTGCGGCCACACCATGCCCTCACTTCCTTCGCTTCGAACCCTGGTGAAGTCGGCGCTGCGTCCCCTCGTTCGCGCGAGCCGGCCGCGGCGAGTTGATCTGGCGGAAGCGCTCTGGCGGCTCGAGCGGGACGAGGCCGGGTTTCTGACCCTCAACTCGGTGCGCCTCGAGGGGCTGCTGGCGCGGTGGGGCTCTCCGCTGCACCTGCTCGACCTGAAGCGGCTGGACGAGAACATCGCCGGCTTCGTCGAAGTGCCGGCGGGGGCGCAGGCGGCGTGCGAGGTCTATTACTCGTACAAGTCGAACCCGGTACCGGCGGTGCTGTCGTACCTGCACGCGCACCGGGTCGGGGCCGAAGTGATCTCGGCGTACGAGCTGTGGCTCGCGCTGCGGCTGGGGGTCGCTCCCGATCAGATCATCTTCAACGGCCCGGGCCGCACCCCCGAGTCGCTGCGGCTGGCGGTCGAGCGCGGGGTGCTGATTCACCTCAACAACCGCGAAGAGATCGATCTGGTCGCGCGGATTGCGCACGAGGTGGGGCGGAGGGCGCGGGTGGGGATCCGGGTGACGACCGCGCTGGGGTGGAACGCGCAGTTCGGAGAATCGATCCCCTCGGGCGCCGCGATGGAGTGCTTTCGCGAGGCCGATCGAAGGCTCGATCTCGATCTCGTCGCGGTGCACTGCCACCAGGGCAAGGAGCTCGGCACCGAGCCGCAGCTGCACGCCTTCCTCGATCACCTGGTCGACTTCCTCGCCGCGCTGCGCAGCCAGCTGCGGGTAGAACCGGAGATCGTCGATGTCGGTGGCGGGCTCGCCAGCCGCACCGTCACGCCGCTGAGCCGGATCGATCAAGAGCTCAACCAGCGGTTCGGCGCGGACCTGCTGCCGCGCCCACCCGAGGAGGTCCTCTCGATCCGCAGGTACGTCGCGCTGGTGGCCTCGAGGTTCGAGCACGCCTGCCGGCTGGCCAACATTCCGCGGCCGCGAATCTACGTCGAGCCGGGGCGGGCGATGACCGGCGACACCCAGATGCTGCTGTGCCGGGTGATGAACCTGAAGCAGGGCGGTGCCGGAGATCTGGCGCACGCGGTGCTCGATGCAGGAGTGAACATCGCCGAGCCGGTGAAGAACCGGTACCACCAGCTGTTCCCGCTCGGACCGAACGGCGGTCGCCCGCGGAAGCCCTACCGGCTGGTGGGGCCGATCTGCACTCCGATGGACGTGCTGTACCCGAGCTGGACGCTGCCCGAGCTGCGCCGCGGCGACGCGCTGGCGATCATGGATTCCGGCGCCTACTTCGTCCCATTCGCGACTTCGTTCTCGTACCCCCAGCCGGCGATCGTCGCGCTCGACCGCAGCAAGGAGTACCTGGTTCGGCGCCGAGAGACGTTCGACGACATGGTCGACCGGGATCTGCCCGGCGAGGTCTCGACCATCGTGGCGGGCGAAGAGTCGCGGCCCAGCCCTCCAGACGACCGGTTGCGGCACCGGACGGTGGACGCGGTGCCGGTGGAGCTTGTCGCTGCGCCGCCGCTCACCTAAACCGCGCCGCATGTCCAACGAGATCAATCACGTCGTGGTGGTAGGGGCTGGGCAAATGGGCGCGGGGATCGCGCAGGTCTCGCTGGTGGCCGGCCTCAAGGTCACCCTGGTCGACGTGGCCGCCGAGGTGGTCGCGAAGGGCAGGGCGAAGATCGAAGGCGGCCTCGGCAAGCTGGTCGAGAAGGGAAAGCTCGACGAGGCGAAGCGCAAAGGCGCGCTCGAGCGGCTCTTCACCGCCAGCGCGATCCTCGACGTGAAGAACGTCGACGTCGGGATCGAGGCGGTCAGCGAGAACGAGGAATTGAAGAAGAAGATCTTCAAGGACCTCGACGCGGTGGTCCGGCCGGGCGGGGTGCTCGCCACCAACACCTCGTCGATTCCGATCACCCGCATCGCGGCCACCACCAGGCGCCCCGACGCGGTGATCGGGATGCACTTCATGAACCCGGTGCCGGTGATGACGCTGGTCGAGATCATCCGCGGCGCCGCCACCAGCGACGCGACCTACGCGGCGACCCGCGCTCTGGCCGAGAAGATGGGGAAGACCACGGTGGTCTCGAAGGACTTCCCCGGCTTCATCGTGAACCGGATCCTGATCCCGATGCTCAACGAGGCGTGCTTTGCGCTCGCCGAGGGGCTCGCGTCGGCCGAGGACATCGACACTGCGATGAAGCTGGGCACCAATGTGCCGATGGGCCCGCTGGCGCTGGCCGACTTCATCGGGCTCGACACGGTGCTGTCGATCGCCCAGGTGCTTCACGCCGGCCTGGGAGAGAGCAAGTACCGCCCCTCGCCGCTGCTGCGCCAGTACGTCGAGGCCGGCTGGCTGGGGAAGAAGTCCGGCCGCGGCTTCTTCAAGTACTGATCGCTACTGCGGGACGATCGACAGCAGGTACTCGCCCGGCTTCGGGGTGCCTGCTGCGACGTAGGTGTCGAGCGACAGCCACCAGGTGCCCGGCTGCAGGGTGGTGACGAGCTGCCGGTCATTGCGGAGCACGCAGCCTGCTCCGGTGGCGGGGTCGCTCATCAGGTGCACGTCGATGTCGGCGCCGTTGAGGGCGAAGGCCTGGATCTTCACCGGCGTCGCCTGGGTCACGGTGAGCTTGTAGAGCTGCTCGGGGCCCGACTCGTCGGCGGTGGACGCGCAGCCCGAGTAGGTCGAGATCCGGTTGGCGCCGGTCTTCGAGGTGTCGCGCAGATCGACGTACGGCAACGAGGGGATGAGGAACGGGGAGGCCAGCGTCCCCGCGCCCTGCTGCACCGCCGCGACCAGATCGGGGGCGATCGCGCTCTCGACGGCGTTGCGGGCCCGGGTGAGCGCCTCGAGGGTGAGCAGGTTGCGGGTGTTGTGGCCGAAGGCGAGCCCGGCGGCGGTGAAGATGCAGCCGCGGGCCAGGCCGGCCGAGAGAAAGACGTTGAGGTGGAGCCCATCGGGGCCCAGCCCGTGAGAGGGGAGCAGCCGCATCGCGCGGTCGAGATCCATCAGCGGAACCTGGCGGGCCTGGGCGATGCCGTGGATCACTGCCTCGAACTCGGCCACCCGGGCGTCGCCGGCGGCCGAGTCGTCGCGCGGGGGCAGGGTGGTGAGCAGGGGGATGACCCCCTTCGCGATCAGCTGGTCGGAGATCGAGAACATGTTGCGGGCGAAGTTGAAGACGTCGCCGGTGCCGTCGCCGATGTCGTTGGTGCCGAACATCACCAGCGCGAAGCGGGGAGAGAGCGCGCTGACCTCGGCCTCGAGCGGCGAGGGCGAGCCGGCGATCGCGGCGCCCGCGCTCCAGCCGACGGTCGCGGCCTGGCTGACCCGGGTGAAGGAAGGGCCGGGCTTGAAGAGGTCGATCGCCGGCTGAAGCGAGGTGCGCCCCGCCAGATCGACGTTCGCACCGGAGAAGCAGGTGAGGAAGTTGGTGTTGACGGTGTTCGAGTCGCCGATCTTGGCGAAGACGCCGGCGAGGCGAGGGCCGAGGGCGGTGATCCGTTGCAGGTTCGCCACCACCGAGGGGGTGAGCGGCGAGTGCCGGGTGGCGAAGGGGTAGACCGCGGGGCCGGTCGGCCCGGCGTCGGGCACTCCCGCGTCGATCGTT
Organism: Myxococcaceae bacterium; assembly: GCA_018262385.1. Lineage (GTDB taxonomy): Bacteria > Myxococcota > Myxococcia > Myxococcales > Myxococcaceae > JAGSPQ01. The sequence goes on from JAGSPQ010000416.1 coordinate 4,373, forward strand.
CCGGAGTCGATCGTCCCCGCGTCGATCGTGCCCGCGTCAATCCGCCCCGCATCGCTCGCGCCTGCGTCGGGGCGGCCCGCATCGCTCGGGCCGGCGTCGAAGCCCGAGTCCCCGGCACCGCCATCTTCCGGCTCGTCGACGGGCCCGCCGCACGCGAACGCGACCAGGGCCAGGCAGGCGAAGAGCGGTGCGCGAGGAAACAAGGCTTCCTTCTACGCGAGTCGGCGAAGAACTTCTGGTCCGGCCTCGCACCTTGCGCTGCACCTGGGTCCCTGAAGCGCTAGAAGGCGCGGATGGACCTGGTCACGCTCGAGTGGGATGGCGCCATCGCAGTTCTCACCATCAACCGGCCGAAGGCGCTCAATGCGCTCAATGCCCAGGCGATCACCGAGATCCAGGAAGCGCTCGGCCAGGTCGCGGC
>JAGSPQ010000017.1 GCA_018262385.1 Myxococcaceae bacterium
GCCGCTGGTCACCTACTACTTCGGCCCCGGAGCCACGCTGGGCACCGACTTCTTCGTCACCGACTTCCTCTCGATCGGGGTCCGCGGCACCTACGACATGTTCATCGATCTCAACCACCCGCTGCGGCACAACCTCGGCGCCGGCCTGAACGTGACCACCGTCTTCTAGCGTTCGCTGCCAGGCCCGAAAACCGCCAGCGCGTGAGCACGCGAGTCCGTATGTTTCTCGCGATGGCAACCCAGCCCGACCTTTTCTACGCGGCCGTGAAGAGCCGCGACGCGCGCTTCGACGGGCGGTTCTTCACCGGGGTGAAGACGACGGGGATCTACTGCCGCCCGATCTGCCCGGCGCGAACGCCGCTGCAGAAGAACGTCCGGTTCTTCGCCTGCGCCGCCGCCGCGGAAGAGGCGGGCTACCGTCCCTGCCGCCGCTGCCGCCCCGAGTCGGCGCCGGGCACTCCGGTGTGGCTCGGGGCCTCGGCGACCGTCTCCCGCGCGCTGCGGCTGATCGAGCGCGGCGTGGCCGACGAGCTCGGAGTCGACGCGCTCGCCGCCCAGCTCGGGATCGGCGATCGCTACCTGCGCCGCCTGTTCGCCCGGCACCTCGGCACCTCGCCCCAGGCGGTCGCCGCTTCCCGCCGCGCCCACTTCGCCCGGGTGCTGCTCGACGCCAGCGCCCAGCCGGTGACCCAGGTCGCGCTGGCGAGCGGCTTTCGCAGCGTCCGCCAGTTCAACGACGTGATCCGCGCGGTGTTCGGCCAGACCCCGACCCAGCTGCGCGGCGCGCGGCCACCCCGGCAGGGCGACACCCGGCTGCGGCTCGCCTTCCGCCCGCCGTTCGCCTGGGACACCCTGCTCGCCTTCCTCGGGGCGCGCGCGATTCCCGGCGTCGAGCAGGTCGCCGACGGCGCCTACCGCCGCACCTTCCTCGGGCCGGCGGGCCCCGAGCTGCTCTGCGTGGCGCAGTCGGACGATCGCCGCGCGCTCGAGCTCACCGTCAGCGGCGCGGCACCCGTCGGGCTGTTCGATGTGGTCCGCCGCACCCGGCGGCTGTTCGATCTCGACGCCGATCCGCTGGCGATCGCGACCCGCCTGCGCTCCCGCGGCTTGCGCCTGCCACCGGGGCTGCGCGTGCCCGGATCCTGGGACACCTTCGAGACCCTCGTCCGCGCGGTGCTCGGCCAGCAGATCAGCGTCGCCGCCGCGACCACCCTCAGCGGGAGGCTGGTCGAGCGCTTCGGCGCTCCGTTCGCCGCAGGCCCGGGGCTGACCCACCTCTTCCCCACTCCGGCCGCGCTCGCCCGCGCCGACCTGTCGGCGATCGGCCTCACCCGCGCGCGCGCCCGGGGACTGCAGGCGCTCTGCCGGCTGCTGGCGAAGCAACCGCAGCTGCTGTCGCCCGCGATCAGCCTCGAGGAGCTGATCGCCCGGCTCTGCGCCCTGCCCGGCATCGGCCCGTGGACCGCGCAGTACGTCGCGATGCGCGGCTTCGGCGAGCCGGACGCCTTCCCGGCTGGAGATCTGATCCTCCGCCGCGCCGCCGGCCACCTCACCCAGCGGCAGCTCGAGCAGCGGTCCGAGGCGTGGCGGCCGTGGCGCGCCTATGCAGCAATCGGCCTGTGGACGTCCTATGCAGAGGAGAAGCGTCATGTTGATCGAGCTGTCGCATCTTGATTCCCCCGTCGGCGGGGTGCTGCTCGCGGTGTCCTCCGCGGGGCTGTGCGCGCTCGACTTCACCGACTCGGAAGGGGGGGTGCGCCAGCGGCTGGCCCGCGCCCACCCCGAGGCGACCTTCGGCAGCGGGCCCCGCGCGGACCAGGCGGCCCGCCGGGTGAGGGCGTACTTCGACGGCGACTTGAGCGCGCTCGAGGGCCTGCAGCCCGCCGCCACCGGCACCGAGTTCCAGCAGGCGGTGTGGGCCGCGCTGCGCCAGATCCCGCTCGGGGCCACCACCTCGTACGCCCGCATCGCCGCTGCGATCGGCAAGCCCAAGGCGGTGCGGGCGGTGGGCGCGGCGAACGGCCGGAACCCGATCGCGCTGGTGGTGCCCTGCCACCGGGTGATCGCCGCCGACGGGACCCTGTGCGGCTACGCCGGCGGGCTGTGGCGCAAGCAGTGGTTGCTGAAGCACGAGCGCGCGCTGCTCGCCTGAGCGGGTCGGTTAACGCCGGCGGCGATCCCGGCTCCTGAAGGTTCGGGAGATGCCCGCCATGAAGAAGACCCTCGCCGCTTTCGCCGTGGTCCTGAGCTGTTGCCAGCCCCCGCCCCCCGCCCCGATGGCGGTCGAGCCCGAGCTGGATCCGGTGTTCGTCGAGGCGCCCGCCGAGGTGGAGAAGCGGGCGCGGGCGATCACCGTCACCGCCTCGGTCGGCGGGTGGGTGAAGCCGAACGATCGCGTCGACGTGATCAGCCTCTTCAAGGACCCGCAGACCAACGAGCTGGTCGGGGTGACGATGCTGCAGAACGTGCTGGTCTTCTCCACCGAACCGACCGTGCCCCCGCGCGTCTCGCTGCTCGTCATCCCCGAGGAAGGAGAGCTGCTCGTCCTCGCCCAGGCGCTCGGCAGCCTCACCCTCACCTTGAGAAACCCCGACGACGTCGACGTGCTCGAGGAGCGCGGCCGGGCGACGGTGAACGGGCTGCTCTCGGGAGAGCGGACCCGCGTGCTCCACTACAAGCGCTTCAGCACGATCCAGGTCATCCGCGGCAGCGGGGGCCCGGTCGGAGGCGGAAGCGGAAGCAGCCCGGTCGGGCTCGGGAGCAGCAGCCCGGCCCGCCGGATCGCCTCGCTGATTCCGGCCGAGGACCTGCCGCCGGTGCGCAGCGTCAGCACCGGCCACGTCGCCGACATGTTCGTCAAGCACTACGGGGTCAACCCGACGATCGAGACCGCCCACGAGCCGATCAGCACCTTCGCCGCCGACGTCGACACCGGCAGCTACACCCTCGCCCGCTCGTGGCTCGGCCGCGGCGAGCTGCCCAGCGAGGCGGCGGTGCGGGTCGAGGAGTTCGTCAACGCCTTCGACTACGCCTACCGCCCACCCGAGACCGAGCCGTTCGCGGTGCAGGTCGAGGTCTTCCCCTCGCCCAGCCGCCCCGGCTTCCACGTGCTGCACCTGGGCCTGAAGGGGAAGGAGCTGCGCGCCGAGGAACGCAAGCCCGCCAACCTCGTCTTCGCGCTCGACGTCTCCGGCAGCATGGCCACCGAGAACCGCCTCGCGCTCGCCCGGCGCGCGCTCGCCCTGCTGGTCGATCAGCTCAAGCCGAGCGACTCGGTCGGGCTGGTGGTCTACGGCACCGACGCGCGGGTGGTGCTGGCCCCGACGCCGGCGAGCCAGCGCGAGACGATCCTCGCCGCGATCGCCGGGGTCCAACCCGAAGGCAGCACCAACGTCCAGGCCGGCCTCGAGCTCGCCTATGCGCAGGCCGCCACCGCCTTCGTGCCCGAGGGGATCAACCGGGTGATCCTCTGCAGCGACGGGGTCGCCAACAACGGCGTCACCACCGCCGACGAGCTCTTCGCCAGGGTGAAGGCGCGCGCCGCGAAGGGGATCACCCTCTCCACCGTCGGCTTCGGCATGGGCAACTACAACGACGAGCTGATGGAGCGGCTCGCCGACCAGGGCGACGGCAACTACGCCTACGTCGACCGGCTCGAGGAGGCGCAGCGGATCTTCGTCGAGCAGCTCTCCGGCACGCTGCAGGTGATCGCGAAGGACGTGAAGCTCCAGCTCGAGTTCAACCCCGCGGCGGTCGAGCGCTACCGGCTGATCGGCTTCGAGAACCGCGCGCTGGCGAAGAAGGACTTCGCCAACGATCACGTCGACGCCGGCGATCTCGGCGCGGGCCACGCGGTCACCGCCCTCTACGAGGTGAGGCTGAAGGACCGCAGCCAGAGCACCCTCGCCACCTTCCGCGCGCGCTTCAAGCAGCCGGACTCGGCCCGCTCGGGGCTGATCGAGAAGGCGCTGCCGATGTCGATCGTCCAGGATCGGCTCGAGGCGGCCAGCGGCCCGGCGCGGCTGTCGCTGGTGGTGGCCGGGTTCGCCGAGAAGCTCCGCGGCAGCTACTGGGCGCGCAACCTCAAATGGGAAGAGCTGCAGTCGCGGCTGGAGCAGCTGCCGCCTGCCCTGCGCGCCCGGCCGGCGGTGGTCGAGCTGTCGCAGCTGATCGCCACCGCCAGGCGCCTCGACGTCCGCCCCGATCGCTTCGCCCGCGACCTCGCCGCTACGACGCGGGGAGCCCCAGCGCGGCCTTGAGCCCGGGCGGATTCGACGGCCGAAACCAGTCGAGCGGCAGCAGCTGCCGCAGCACCGGCTTGGGCACCGCCCAGACCTGGATCATGTCTTCCCACTCGCCCAGCAGCACCAGCGCCTTCACCTCGGGGGAGGCGCCGAAGCCGCGGTTGAGGGTGTCGACCAGCGACTCCAGCCCGTCGATCTCCCACTCGTGCTGCTGCGCTTCGAGCTTGATGCTGAAGACCTTGCCGCGAATGTCGAGCACCCGAAGGGTCTGCGCCGCGCCGCCCATCGTCTCGAGCAGCGGCCCGAGCGCCTCGTCGATCTTCACGTCGAGGGCGATCGACAGCCCGCCCGCGAGGAAGCCGTGGTGGCAGAGGATCCGCAGGGGTTCCTCGGGCGGCTGCGGCTTGGCCAGCAGCTGCAGCCGCTCGAGGGTCTGGCCCCGGCTCTCCACTACGCCCAGAGAACTTCTTTCTTCTCGCCGTACCAGCCGTCGACGCGGTCGTTGTACTTCTTCTCGATCGCGTGCCGCCGCAGCTTCATCGTCGGGGTGAGCATCCCGTTCTCGGTGGTCCACTCCTCGGCCAGCACCACCACCACCTCGAGCTGCTCGTGCGGATCGAGCGCCTTGTTGACGGTGGCCAGGTGCTCCTTCAGCTCGGCCTCGAGCCGGGCCTTGTGGTCTGCGCTCGAGACCTGGTTGCGGGCCTTCAGCGACAGCACCACCAGGCCGTACGGCTGCCCCTGCCCCGCCCCCGAGACGCACGCCTGCTCGACGTCGGGGTGCAGCAGCAGCCGGTTCTCGATCGGCGAGGGAGCGACGTACTTGCCCTTGCTGGTCTTGAAGAGCTCCTTCACCCGGCCGGTGATCTTCAGGTTGCCCTTCTCGTCGATCTCGCCCTGGTCGCCGGTCTTGAGGAACCCGTCGGGGGTGAACATCTCGGCGGTCATTTCCGGGGCCTTGAAGTAGCCGAGCATCGTGCACGGGCTCTTCACCTGGATCTCGTTGCCCTCGCCCAGCCGCGCCTGGCAGTCGTCGTGCGCGCGGCCGACGAAGCCGACCCGCACCTCGCCCGGCCGGGTCATGTGGGAGTACGAGAAGTTCTCGCTCATCCCGTAGCCCTCGAGCAGCTCGAGCCCGAGCTTGCGGTACCAGTGGAGCACCTCGGCGGGGATCGGAGCCGAGCCGCTGCCGGCGAAGCGGACCTGATCGAGGCCCAGCCCCTTGAGCACCTTCTTGCGGACCAGGGTGCCGACCAGCGGGATCCCGAGCAGCCGATCGAGCTTCTTCGGCGGCATCTTGTCGAACACCCCCGCCTGGAACTTCAGCCACAGCCGCGGGACGCTGATGAACAGCGTTGGCCGCGCCCGCTTCAGATCCTCGACGAAGGTCTCCAGGCTCTGGGCGAAGAAGACCGTCATCCCGCGCATGAAGGTGCCGGTCTCGACGATCGTGCGCTCGAAGACGTGCGCCAGCGGCAGATACGAGAGCATCCGGTCTTCTGGCTTCACCTCGAGCCGGGAAGCCAGCCCATCGGACGCCACCATCGTCGCGAAGCTGTGCATCACGCCCTTGGGCACCCCGGTGCTGCCCGAGGTGTAGACGATCGTCGCCAGGTCGGTTGCCGGCCGCAGCGGCTTTCCTTCCAGCGGCTGCTGGGCGGCGATCAGCGTCTCCCACGACGGCGCGCCTTCCACCGGCGGCGCCAGCGGGAGCGTGATCTGCGGCAGCGACTTCGGGATCCCCGGCTGCATCGCGGGGAAGCCATCGAGCTTGCCGATGAAGATCAGCTTCGCGCCGCTGTGATCGAGGATCTGCCCGATCGTCTCGGGGGTGAGCGTCGGGTACAGCGGCACGCTGACGTGGCCCGCCATCCAGATCGCGATGTCGGTCATCAGCCACCAGGCGGTGTTCTTGGAGAAGATCGCGATGTTGCTCTTCTCGGGCAGGTTCAGCGACTTCAGGTGCGAGGCCATCCGGCGGGCCTGATCCATCGCCTCGCCGAAGGTGAGCTCCTTGACGACTCCGCCGCCCATCGGCTGAACCAGCCAGCGGTCGTTCTTGCGGCGTTCTTCGAAATCGTAAAGCGACTCGAGCTGGGTGTTGGCGATCTTCATTTTTTCAGTCTCCCCCGGCCAGGCAAGGGTGCGTGGCGAACGGCTGATCTCGCTCAGCTGCGAGCGGCGATCAACCCCCGTGTGACGCCGAAAAATCTAAGCACCCAGAAGGTGCACTCTTTGCGTCGGCGGCCGCGGGCTCAGCCGGGGGCGAGCAGGTCGCGGGGGTGGGCGAGCAGCCGCTTCGCTCCGGCCGCCAGCAGCTCTTCCCGCCCGCGGAAGCCCCACAGCACCCCGACCGGCAGCATCCCCGCCGCGATCGCGGTCTTCATGTCGACCCCGGTGTCGCCGACGAACGCGAAGTCGGCCGCAGGCACCCCGATCGTCGCCGCGATCTGCAGCGCCGCCGCCGGGTCCGGCTTGCGGGGCACGTCGGCCCGCTCGCCCCGCACCACCCGGAACGGCCAGCGCGCGAACCGGCGCTTGACCAGCTCGACGGTGAAGTCGTCCCGCTTGTTCGACAGCACCGCCAGCGGCAGCTGGGCCGCGACCAGCCCGTCGAGCAGCTCGGAGATCCCCTCGTATGGCCGGGTCGCCGAGTCGAGGCGCGCCGCGTAGCGCTCGCGGTACTCGTCGACCAGCTTCTTGACGTGGATCTCTTCCAGCAGCGGCGCCGCCCGCCGGGCCAGCATCTCGACCCCTTCGCCGATGAACTGCTGGTAGGCGATCAGCGGGTGCTCGAGCAGCCCCCGGGCAGCGAGCGCCTCGTTCATCGCGCCGCCGATGTCGCCCAGCGAGTCGGCCAGCGTGCCGTCGAGATCGAAGATCACCGCGCGGAAAGGGAGTGCCATTTCCTAGAAGATGTACCTGCGCATCCCGATGTTCACCAGCAGCCCGATGCCGATCATCACCGAGAGCATCGAGCTGCCGCCGTAGCTCATCAGCGGCAGGGTGATGCCGGTGATCGGCAACAGCCCGGTCACCATCCCGATGTTCTCGAACACCTGCCAGAAGATCATCGCGGCGATCCCGACCGCGACGAAGGCGCCGAAGCGATCCCGCGCGCCGTACGCCACCCCCAGCGAGCCGAGCAGGATCACCGCGTAGAGCAGCAGCAGCAGCAGGCAGCGCAGGAAGCCCTGTTCCTCGGCCCAGACCGAGAAGATGAAGTCGGTGTGCTGCTCGGGCAGGTAGCGCAGCCCGGTCTGGGTGCCGTCCTTCCAGCCCTTGCCGGTCATCCCTCCGGAGCCAACCGCGATCTTCGACTGCATCGCGTGGTAGTTGGTGCCCTTCAAGTCCGTCTGCGGCTCGAGCCAGCCGGCGATGCGCCCGTCCTGGTGCTTCTTCAGGTGATGGCGCACGACGGTGAACTTCGGCTCGCTCTGGACCCGCACGTAGTCGTTCCACAGCACGCCGGTGCCGAACACCAGGGCGACGCCGATCGCGACCAGCACGGTCCACCGCACCCGGGCGAAGAGGATCAGGGTCGCGGCGGTGAAGACCATCATCAGCGCGGTGCCCAGGTCGGGCTGCACCAGCACGAGGAGAATCGGGACCAGGCCGATCAGCACCGGGATCGCCAGCCGCAAGAACCCGTAGTGCCCTTCCTTCCCCGGCCGGTAGTCGTCGTTGAAGAAGCGCGCGTACATCAGCACCATGCCGATCTTCATGAACTCGGCCGGCTGCACCCGCAGCGGGCCGAGCACGAACCAGCTCTCGGCGCCCTTCGCGGTGTGGCCGAAGAACTTCAGCGCCACCAGCGCGCCGATGTTGAGCAGGTAGATCGGCACCGCCATCCGCTGGATGAAGCGGTAGTCGAACGCCGCCACCCCGACCACCGCCAGCAGCCCGATCGCCAGGTAGGCCGACTGGGCGCCCCACAGCGGGTGGTTGGGCGGCCGCGAGGCGCTGACCAGGTTGTAGATCCCGATCCCCGCGGTGAGCAGCGTGGCCGCCAGCAGCCCCCACGGCGCGCTGGTGAACATCCGCCGTTCGACCCTCACCGCCATCAGTCGACCTGCTCTGCCGGAGGCGGCACCAGGTTGAGCGGCAGCGCCCCGTCCAGGCCCGGCCGCCCGGGAACGTCGGCCAGCTGCGATCGCCCCGCGTCGGGCGGCGCGGCCGGAAGTGCCAGCTGGGCCGGCTCGGGCACCGGCAGCGCGGTCGGCGGCGCGACGGGGACGATCGGAAGAGCCGCCGGCTTCACCACCGGCGGCCCCTGCCACCCCGGCCCGAACGCGCTGCCGTCAGATCGTTTGAGCTCGAAGTACTTCGAGATCACCGCCGCCGCCGCCGGCGCCGCCTCGCGACCGCCGAAGCCGGAGTGCTCGTTGAGCACCACCACCACCACCTCCGGATCGTCGGCCGGGGCGAACGCGGCGAACCAGGCGTGGTCGCGCTCGAGGTACGGCAGCTGATAATTCTTCAGCCGCACCGCGCCCAGCCGCATCACCTGGGCGGTGCCGGTCTTCCCGGCGACCACCACGTCCTTCAGCCGGGCCCGGCTGGCGGTGCCGCCCGGGTCGTGCACCACCGCCTTCAGCGCGGCGACGATCAGCGCGTGCTCCTCGGGGCTCATCTCAATCTGCCGCACCAGCTTCGGCGCGAACTCTTCGAGCACCTCTCCGCTCGCCGACTCGACCCGGCGCACCACCTGGGGAGTGAAGACCTTGCCGCCGTTTCCGAGCGCCGCGTACATCACCGCCAGCTGCAGCGGGGTCACGTTCACGTCGCCCTGGCCGATCGCGGTGTTGAGCACCATCCCCTTGGTGTAGCCGCCGGGGGTCACCCGGTTGTGGTACCCGGTGTCGGGGATGATGCCGGGGACCTCGGCGGCGATGCTGAGGTTGGTGACCGCGCCCAGCCCCAGCGCCCGCGCTTCCTTCGCGATCGCGTCGATCCCGATCACGTCGCCCATTCGGTAGAAGTAGACGTCGCAGCTGCGCTGGACCGCGTTGTGAGCGTCCATCGGCCCGTGCCCGCGCTCGAGGTCGCACCGCCAGGTCCGGTTGCCCAGTCGGTACCCGCCCGGACAGTTGACGGTGGTGTTGGGGGTGAAGGCGCCCGAGTGCAGCCCGGCCAGCAGGGTGACCAGTTTGAAGGTCGAGCCCGGGTGGTAGTGCTCGGCCACCGCGCGAAACACCATCGGCTGCAGCGGATCCCGCGACAGCCGGGCCAGCTGCTGCGACGAGACGCGGCCGGTCAGCATGTTCGGGTCGAACGAGGGGCGCGAGACGAGCGCGAGGATGAAGCCGGTCTTCGGGTCGAGCACCACGATCGAGCCCGCCTGCCCGGGGAAGACCCGCTCGGCCTCGGCCTGCAGGCGCGCGTCGATGCTGAGCACCACGCTGTTGCCCGGCCGCGCCTGCACCTCGGGGAAGTTGGTCGGCTGATCGCGCATCACCTCGCCGCGCGCGTTGACCACCTCTTTGCGCGCGCCGTCCCGCCCGCGCAGGGTGTTCTCGAAGCTGCGCTCGACTCCGCGCCGCCCGATGTAGTCGCCCAGCGAGTACGGGCTGCGCTCGACCGACTTGCCGGCGTTGAGCCGCACCAGCTCTTCCTGGGTGACCTCGTTCATGTACCCGAGCGCGTGGGCGAGCGCGTCGTGGGTCGGGTAGTAGCGGTGGGGCACCTTCTCGATCTCGATCCCCGACCAGAGGTGGAGCCGGACGTTGATCCGGTCGCGCTCGTCGGCATCGAGATCCACCTGCACCACCATGCCCTGGTAGCGCTGCGGCCCGTGGGCGGCCCTCACCCGGGCCTCGATCGCCGCCCGGGTCGTCTCGTCCCAGTTGAGCAGCTCGGCCAGCTGCGGCAGCACGTCGGTGAAGCACTTCTGACAGAAGGCGGGGGTGAGGGTCAGGTCGTACGACGGGCGGCTGTCGACCAGCACCTCGCCCCGGCGATCCTTGATCTGCCCGCGGGGGGCGCGCACCCGCACGTCCTTGAACTGGTTGTCGGTCGAGAGCGCGGTGAACTCGTCGTAGCGCACCACCATCAACCGGTAGAGGTTGAGCGCGAGCACGAACAGCCCGAGGAGGAAGAAGCCTCCCAGCCAGAGAAACCGGGTCCGCAGCTCGCGCCCTTCGGTGTTTCGGCCCAGCTCCACTAGAGCAGCACCCCGGACTGGGGACGTTCGTGCCCCGGGTCGAGCTTCAGCAGCAGCGGCCAGATCAGGAACGCGGTCACCAGCGACAGCCCCACCTGCAGCGGAACGCCGGACAGCGTCGCCACCGTCCCGGTGCCGCCCAGCGAGGTGAGCCACGAGAAGAAGACCGCCAGCAGCGCGTGGCCGAAGGTCGCCGCCGCCGCCATCAGGGCGAACAGCCCGCGCGCCCGCGCGTCGACGAAGGACGCGAGCAGCCGCACCAGCAGGAACACCAGCACCGCGAGGAACGGGTAGAGCCCGGTCGGCCGGCCGGTGAAGACGTCGAGCAGGTAGCCGACCCCGAACGCGGTGAACGCGCCCTCGACGGGGTTGGCCCGCAACCCGAGGAACACCACCAGCACCAGGGTGACGTCGATGCGGGTGACCGAGAAGCCGAACAGCTTCACCGCCACCGACTCGACGCTCAGCAGCAGCAGGGTCAGCCCCAGCATGATCGCCGCTCTCATCGCGGCCTCGTCGTCGGCAGCAGCGCCGCGGGAGGCGCCGACGCGGTCAGCGGGACCACCAGCACCTCTTCCACCCCGCGCAGGTTGACCGCCGGGGCCACGCTGGCCGAGAGGAACATCCCCGCCGAGACCCGCCGCACGTCCTCGATCTTTCCGATCACCAACCCCTGGGGAAACACCCCGTCGGTGCCGGAGGTGATCACCAGGTCGCCGTCGATCACGTCGTCGCCGCGGGCGGCGTTGTCGAGCGCCAGCGACTTGCCGTCGCCCACCCCGACCGCGGTCGCGCGCACCCGCGAGCGCTGAATGGTGACGCCCACCCGGCTGGCCGGGTCGGAGACCAGCATCACGTCGGCGCTCCCGCCCACCGCGCTCACCACCTGCCCCACCACGCCTTCGGGGGTCACCACCGGCATCCCCTTGCGCACCGCGTCGTCTTCGCCGCGGTTGATCCGCATCGAGAGGAAGTGGGGAGAGAGGTTGATCCCGATCACCCGGGCGGCGATCTCCGGCTCGACGGTGCTCTCGACGTAGCCGAGCATCGCCTTCAGCCGCGCGTTGGTGCCCTCGGCTTCTCGCAGGGTGTGCAGCTCGGCGCGGGTCTCGGCCAGCGCGCTGCGGCAGGCGAGCGCCTCTTCGTGCGAGCCGCGCAGCGCGACGTAGCCCGACACCGCGTCGCCCAGGCCGGTGGCGATCGCGGTCAGCCCGCCCTGAATCGGCGCGGCGATCCACAGCACGGCGCGATCGACGAAGTTCGGATCCCGGCCCCGGTGACCCGACGAGAGGTAGGTCCCCAGCGGGTACAGCAGCAGGGCGGTCACGAGGAGGACGTCGCGGTAGCGCTTGAGCAGGGAGAACATCAGATCCCTTGCATGTTCAATGGGCAGATCCTACAGGTCAAGCGTCCGTCTCCGGCTTTTCAAGACCCAACCGTCGAATACCCATGGCCAATTCCGTCGATCCCAAGCGGCTGTTCTCCTACCTCTTCATCTTCGTGCTCGCGGTGCTGTTTGCCGTCCAGTGGGGCCCCGGCTCGAAGGGGTGCACCGCCGGCAAGGACACCCAGGGCACCGCCGACGTGGCGGCGACGGTGAACGGCAAGGAAATCCCGGTGAAGGAGTTCAGCCAGGCCTACTCGAACGAGCTGAACAACTTCCGCGCCCAGGG
>JAGSPQ010000417.1 GCA_018262385.1 Myxococcaceae bacterium
GCAGGGCTTCGCCGAGGCGGGCTCGGGCGCGTACGCCTACCTCGCCGACGCCTCGCAGCTGGGCACCATCTTCCAGAAGGATCTGAACCAGGCCGGCACCCAGGTCGCCCGCAACGTCACCTTGAGCTTCGAGCTGCCCACCGGCGTCGAGCTGGGCGAGGTGCTCGGCTACCGCGCGGTTCAGACGGCGCGGATGGTGCGGATCTCGATGCCCGACTTCGCCGCCTCGCAGCTGGAGCGGGTGGTCGCCCGGGTGGTGGTCTCCGGCACCACCGCCGGCAGCGCGGTCGACGTCGCCCGGCTGCGCCTGGACTACACCGACCTGCTGAAGAGCGAGTCGATCACCGACGAGGCGACGCTGGCCGCGATGGTCACCGACCAGAGCGAGGTGGTGATGAAGAACCGCGACAAGGAGGCCTCGGTGTTCGCCGCCCGGGCCCGCAGCGCGGTCAACACCCAGCAGGCGGCCGAGCTGCTCAAGCAGGGTGAGACCGAGAAGGCCAACGCACTGCTCGACCAGAACACCTTCTACTTCGAGGATGCGGCGAAGGTGGCCGGCCCGGCGGCGGTCGAGGCGGACGTGGCGGAGCAGAAGACGATGCGCGACGACTTCAGCAACGCGCAGTCCGAAGAGGGCCGGCAGGGCGCGAGCAAGGCCGCCAAGCGCAAGGCCCGCATCGACTTCGGCCTGCGCGGCTCGACGTACTGATCCCCCCGGGCCCTCTCTCTTCGAAAGGACGACCATGTCGACCACCAACGCCGTCATCCAGCTGCACCACCGGGAAATCTTCGAGACCAACGTGATCCGCGGGCTGGCCGCGGGCGCGGGCGCGGGAGTCCTCGCGCTGCTCACTTCCCGCATCGGCGCGCCGGTGCCGCTGGCGTTCCTGGCAATCGCCGGCACCTCGCTGGCGGCGGTGCGGGGAGACAAGTTCGACAAGCTGCTGCTGGCGGGCCTGTCGGTGGTGGCGTGCGCGGCGCCCTGGCTGTTCGGGCTGTCGATGGCGTGGACGATCGCGCTCTCGGGCGCGGCGGCGGGCGCGCTGATGGTGAAGTCGCGGCTGTGCGAGCGCGGCGTGGAAGGCAGCGTCGGCGCCAGCCGGCCGGGGCTGCTCAACTACGCGGTGGGCGCGGTGGCGACCGCCGGGCTCGCGGTCGGGGGGTTCGAGGTGGCGCGGGTGCTCGGCGCGCGGATGGCGGACTTCCAGACTCCCCCGCTGCTGGCGGTGATCGTCACCGGGCTGGTGATGGCGCTGTTCACCTCGATCGGCGGGATGGCGGCCCACCTGGCGCTGAAGGCCGACCCGGTCGAGGCGCGCTGCGAAGAGCTGATTCCCCAGCTGAGCGGCGAGTTCCAGACCCAGGCGCAGCGCGCGCTCACCCTCTACCGGGCGTGCGGGCAGTCGCTGCAGGCGCTGCCCCGCGAGCCGGCGCGCGAGGAATTGGCGAAGACGCTGCAGCGGCTGACCAGGGACGCGGTCGAGCTGGCGGCCGAGTGGGCGGGGGTTGAGGCCCAGCTGCAGGACGACACCCAGAAAGAGCTGGCCCGGGAAATCGCCGACCTCCACAAGAGCGCGGCCGAGGCCCGAGATCCGATCGCCCGCCGGCAGCTCGAGATGGCGGCGTCGTCGCTGAAGGAGGAGATCGATCGGCTGGGCGAGCTGCGGCTCAAGCGCGAGCGGATCCTCGCCAAGCTCAAGTCGCAGGTCGCGCTGCTCGAGCGGGCGCGGGTGGCGCTGATCGGGATGCGCAGCGGCCATGCCCAGATCAAGGCGGCCGAGATGAGCGCGCTGGCGCGGAAGTTCACCGCGCTCGCCGGGGCGCAGGCCGACGAGGCGAAGCTGGCCCACGAGGTCGCCACCGGCACCGAGCTGGCCGCGCAGGAAGCGGCGCTGCAGCAGGCGGTGAAGGTGGCCGAGGGAATCGTCGGCGCGCCGATCTCGCCGATCTCCGCGCCCGCCGAAGCCGAGGCGAAGATCCCGGCGAGCGAGACGATCAAGAACTGAGCGTCACGCAGGTCCATTGAGCGAAACACCCCGCCCGTCCTGCTGCCCGCCAGCTGGTACGTTCTGCTCGTGAGCCGCGCGAAGAAGAAGAAGCTGATCGCCGCCCTGGTGAAGCACGTCGAAGCCGAGATGGCGACGATGCGCAAAGCCGCGCTCGACGCCGCCGAGGGCGCGACCCACGCCGAGGCCAAGCCGGAGAACGACAAGGACACCCGGGCGATCGAGGCCAGCTACCTCGCCGCGGGTCAGGCCGAGCGGTTCCGCCAGCTCGAGGCGTCGCTGAAGGTGCTGCGCGGCCTCGAGCTGCCCGAGCTGCCGAAGACCGCGCCGATCGCCGCCACCGCGGTGGTGACGCTGGAGGACGAGGACGGCGAGCTGACCCGCTTCCTGATGCTGCCGTCCTTCGGCGGAGTGGTGCTCGAGCACGAGGGCCAGAAGGTGCAGGTGGTGACCCCGCCCTCGCCGCTGGGGGCCGCGCTGCTGGGCCGGACCCGGGGCGAGACGATCGAGCTGCGCGCCAAAGCCGGCCGGCGCGAGCTGACGATCACCGACGTCTGGTAGCGGTCACTGCGAGATGTAGAGCACGCCCAGGCACATCTCGCTGTCGGTGCCCTCGCCCCAGTTGACCTCGCGCGGCACCCGCTTCTGCCCGTCGAGCACCGGCTGGGCCTCGGCCGAGTTGTCCCAGTGGCACTCGACGTTCAGCCGATCGCCCGGGCGGAACACCTTCGGGGTCTTGAACCCGTACGAGCGCTGCCAGTGAAAGTCCCACCGGGGCACGTTGAGCAGACACTCGTTGGGCTGGTTGTCGCGGAGGATCTCGAGCTTCGACGAGGTGCCCAGCAGGTGCTGGTGCAGGCTCGCCGAGTACACCTTGAACGCCATCCCGCTGCCGATCACTCCGCCGGTGATCGCCCCCATGTATGGCGTGGGGTCGAACGCGAACGAGTACCGGGTGTCTTTGGCGAACGCCGGGATCGTCATCGTCTTCTTGCTGATCCAGTCGGGGTTGGCCCACAGCATCAGCATCGCCTTGCGCTTGACCGTCTCGGCGGTCGCCACGTCGATGCGGGTCAGATCGGTGCGCTCGCCGGCCGGCGCCGCCGAGACGTTGTAGTGAACCTGGAGCACCACCTTCGAGCCGGCCTTCACTTCGAGCCCGGTGTCCGGCGGGTACATGCTGCCCTTCCCGCCGGGGGCCCAGGCGCCCAGCCAGGTGGTGCGTTGGCCGCTGGTGCCGGGCCCGCCGAAGCAGGTGTAGCCGGGGCCAGCCTCCGCGTCGTCCAGCGCCTGCACCGAGGCGACCTGCTCGGGAGGAATCACGAACGCGATCACGTGGTGCACCACCCGGGTGTTGCCCGGCACCACCTGCATTCCGACCGCGTAGCTGTCGGTGGTCTTCGGCCAATCGAGCACGAAGCACCGGTACTCGTCCGGGATCTGCGTCGGGGTGAACGCCTCGGGCATCTTCAGCGTCAGATCCACCCGGCTCAGCCCCGGATCGGGCACGTCGACCTGCGGCTGGACCTGGCTCGGGTCGCCCTCGGCGGCGCCCTGGTCGACCCACCTGCCGAAGGTGGCGATCTCGGCGTCGGTCAGCCGCTGATCATCGACGTACTCTGCGCAGCCGGGGCCGGCGAGGTACGGCGGCATCCGGCGGGTCTCGACCGCGGCGCGGATCGCGTCCTTCCACTTCAAGCCCTCGGCGTAGGTCTCGAACGAGATCGGCGCGATTCCCCCCGGCAGGTGACAGGCGCGGCAGCGGGCAGCGACCAGCGGCTGGACGTCCTTGTTCCAGGTGATTGGCGTTGGGATGTTTCGCGGCAGGACGGTGCCGCCGCTGCCGCAGGCACACAGCAGCAGGGCGAGGAGAGGAGCGCGCATGCAGTTACGGGGTGACTTCCAGCCCGATCGTGCCGTCGAGCTTCACCGCGCTGCCCACCTTGACCCCGGTCTTCTCCGCCCACCCGCCGGGGACCTCGAGCACGTACATCGAGGGCGTGCCAACCCCGCGCGAGCTGAGCGTCTTCGGCTCGGCGTTGCCGACCACTCCGGTGACCTTCAGATCCTTGCCGATGAAGATCATGTCGAGGGGGATGAGGGTGTTGCGCATCCAGAAGCTCAGCGGCTGCTCGGCCGGGAAGATGAACAGCATCCCCTTCCCGGGCTCGAGCGAGGTGCGCCACATCATTCCGCGGGTGCGGGTGGTGGCGGTGGCGGCGACCTCCACCTCGATCACGTGGGTGCCCTTGAACGCGTCGGTCAGCGTGACCTTCGCCCGCGGCATCGGCGGCATCACGAAGTCTTCGGCCGACGGATCGGTCTGAACCGGCCTGGGCACCGGCACCGGCGCGGGCGCGGGCGCGGTCTTCGGAGCTGCGGGCGCAGCCGGGGCGCGGCCTTCGGAGGTGCAGGCGGTGATCGCCAGCACCACCCAGAGGAGGCGGCCCAGGCTCATGACTTCATCGTCTTGTTGAGGAGCTTCCCGGTCAGCTCGGAGCCAAGGCTCTGCGACATCAGCTCTTCGACCACCACCTCGAAGTCACTGCGCTGGTGGTCGTTCGAATAGATGAAGCGGATCCCCATCCCCGGCTCTTCGCCTTCGGTCTGGCTCCACACCACCTCGCCCAGCAGCTCGAACGGGGCCTCGCGCTGGGGAACGGTGAGCTTGAAGAGGAACCGGGTGCCGATCGGCAGCGGCTTCTTCGTCTTGATGAAGGTGCCGCCCTTGGAGATGTTCTTCGTGTAGTCGGCGAAGAACGAATTCAGCT
>JAGSPQ010000418.1 GCA_018262385.1 Myxococcaceae bacterium
GCGCGGGTGAACGAGGCGGACGGCGGCAGCGACGAGCACTTCAAGCTCTACAAGTTCTCCGATCAGTCGGTGAGCGAGCTGGGCCTCGCCGGCACCTACCTCGCCAGCGTCTGCTGGTTCGCCGACGGCAAGCGCCTGGCGGTCACCAGCCAGCAGGGGATCGAGCTGCTGACCCTCAGCGACACCCCGGTGAGCCGCAAGAGCCTCTACCCGGACGCCTTCGCCTCCACCGGCTGCGACGTGCACCCGGACGGGACGAAGCTGCTCTACCGGGTCAACGGCCAGCGCGGCCTGCGGGTGCTGTCGGGGTTCTAAATTTAGCTACGGTTCCCGGGTGGTGGTGGTGCGCGGGCCCAGCTCGCGGACCTTCCAGCCGGCCTCTTCGAACGCGGCGCGGTGCTCGGCGAAGATGCTGCCCTCGGCGATCACCACGCTGCCCCCGTCGACCATCATCACCGGCGGAAGCTGGCCCGGCCCGGTGGCGGGCCCGGTGACGATCCGCTTGCGCCAGCGGGTGGAGACGCCGCGCGCGAAGCCCACCATCAGGCTGGTGAGCTCTTTGCTGCCGGTGATCAGCGCCAGCGGAGTTCCTTCGGGCAGAAACGGGTGCTGCTTCAAGTAGAGCGCGTCGGCGCCTTCGGGAATTCCCAGCTGCACCATCGCCGAGCCCTCGCCCTTCCACTCGGGGTAGGCGTCGAGCGCGCCCTGCACCTGCAGCCGCTTGAGCGCGCAGAGCGCATCGACCAGCACCTGGGCGAGGTGGCGATGGGTCTGATCGACGTCCTCCGCCCAGCCGCTGAGGTAGTGGCTCACCTTCGCCGGTTTTTTGGTCCGTTTCTTCGGCTTGGTCGCCATGGCCGCTCCCCGCACACTGCCACTTTGGGAGGAGTTGCGCCGAAGGCCAACTTTTCAGCTCACTTGCCGGATTGCTTGAAGATGAACGGGTAGGTCACCCCGACCAGCCCGTTCCACTTTCCGGAAGGAAACTGGAGCAGCCGGGTGCGATCGCTGACGCACCGCTCGAGCTCGGCGTTCTGGGCGGTGGAGCTCGCCACGCTGGCGGCCGACACCTTGCCGGAGGGAGTGATCATGAACCGCACCGCCACCTTCCCTTCCAGGCTGGGGAAGCGGTTGAGCAGCGACTCGAAGCAGAAGCGAAAGCCGATCAGCTCCTTGTCCAGGCACCCGCTGCCGTCGACCGCGCAGCCCTCGACGATGGGGTCATCGAACTTCGGAAGGCCCGCCTTCGGCCCGGGCGTGAGCATTCCTCCCAGGCCGTAGCGGTTGTTCGGCCCGCGGCCGCCGCGGGTGCCGAGGGTGCCGATCCCTTCCAGGCTCATCCCGCCCAGGCCGTTGCCGTCGCTGCGCCCGCCGCCCAGCGCGCCCAGGCCGTTCCCCGCTTCGGCGGTGCGGATCCCGGTCGAGGCGGCCGCCAGGGCGTCTCCCAGCCCGGTGGAGGCGAACACGCTGCTGGCCCCCGGCCCCCGGAAGATCGAGCCGACATCGGGGCGAGTGGCGAGGCTGCGGCCGGTGGGACGGGGGGGAGCCTGGGTGCGGGCCCTGGCCGAGGCGGCGGCCGGGGTGCGCTCCATCGGCTGGCGCGAAGGCGCGGCGGCGGAGCCGCTCGGCGGAGGAGGCGGGTGGCGGAACAGCATCTTCACCGCGTGGGCCGGCACTCCCGACAGCTCGTCGTCGAGCTCGGCGCCCGCTGCGTCGGCGTTGGCCGCGGCCACCGCGAAGACCCCGAACGCCGCCAGCAGCGCCAGGCCCAGGTTGAGGGTGGTCAGCTCGGCGGCCGGCGCCGCCCGCACCCGGGGAGGGGCGTCGAGCAGCTGGGCGTGGAAGTCCAGCGGCCCCAGGGCCAGCAAGGAGGGCTCCTCTCCCCGGTGGAGCGCAGTCCGGGTGCCGTCCTTCTGGCGCAGGCAGGCGCCGTCCTCGTCGATCTCGAGCAGCCCGAACGCCCGCGCCCCGCCACAGGTGAAGTCGCAGCCCCGCTGGCTGCCGATGGTGAAGGTCCGGGGCGCGTCGAGCCGGAGGAACTCGCGGGCCAGCTCCTGATCTCCCCAACGCACCGACAGCAACACACCCGGGCTGCGCGCTGATTGGCTCATGAGAGCCTCGGACACCGGCCCCGGCGGCGGGTTCCCGAGGTCCAGAAACACCACGTCCCGGGCGACCGTGAAGGCGACCCGGGACGAGGGACTGCGAGCAGCGAAGGCGACGGCTTAGAACCGCTCGCCGGCCTTCACCATCTCGTGGAACACGGCGTCGATGCCGCGCTTGTTGATGATCCGCAGCCCATGCGCGGAGACCTTGATCTTGATCCACTTCTTCATCGTCGGAACGAAGAAGCGGTGGGTCTGGATGTTCGGCAGCGAACGGGTCTTCGTCTTGTTGTTGGCGTGGCTGACGTTGTTTCCAACCAACGGCCGCTTCCCGGTGACCTGGCAGACTTTGGACATGGTGTTTTCCTTACCAGCTCGACTTGACGACGCCGGTGATCTGTCCAGCGAGCGCCATCTCACGGAACGTGATGCGCGACATCTGGAAGTAGCGCAGCGTCCCGCGCGGACGGCCGGTGACGAGGCAGCGGTTGGTGACGCGAATCGGGTTCGCATCGCGCGGCAGCTTCGCCAGCGTTTCCTGGGCCGCGATCCGATCCTCGGCCGAGGTGTGGATGCTGCGGATGGCCGTCTTCAGCTCGGTGCGCTTCTTCGCGTACTTCGCGACGATCTTCTTCCGCTGCTCGTTCTTGTTGATCTTGCTTGTCTTCGCCATGACCTGATTCCTGATCCTTCAGAAGGGACTTCGAAAAGGGAGGGGCCTCATACACGCACCTTCGCGCCCGGATCAAGTTGATCAGCCACCAGGGTTGAAAAAGCCGGTTACCTGTGAGAGGAGGTCCGCCAAATATGGGCACTCTGAAAACGTTCATCGACTCCAAAGGCATCACCCCCAAGGCGATTTCGCTCGCCAGCCGCCGCGTTGAAGCCGGTGGAAACGAGGCCCGTTCGGCTCAGTCCGCGCGCAGCAAGAAGCGCCGCCTGAAGATGGACAAGCCTTACGCCGAGCTGGCGATGGCGAAGCCGAAGTCCGACCGGGCGCTCTCCGAGAGCCAGGTCACCGGCGCGGTCAACGACAAGCCGCTGCCCAAGAAGGTCCGGGCGAAGGTGCTCCGCGCGATCAACGCCCTGCTGGCGACCAAGAAGCAGCCGGCGGTCGACATGAAGGCGCTGTTCGAGGGCGTCGCGGCGAAGCCGGGCAAGAAGGCGAAGGAAGTCGTCAAGGCCGGCTAGTCAGTCGTCCCGGTAGTCCCAGTCTCCGGGCTTGGGTGGATCCGCGCGCGGTTGGTACTGCGAGGCGAGAGAGACCAGCAGCCCGGCCACGATTCCAGCCACGCCGAGAAAAGCGGGGGCTCCGATCGCCGCCGCACACCCGGCCTGGATCAGCGCGAGCAACCCGAGCACGGTGCCCCAGGTCGCCTGGCGCTCGAGGTTCGGCTTGCTCAGCGCGAACCCCAGTGAAACCAGGCTCGCCAGCAGCCCGACGAACAGCGCCAGCCCGGTGACCATCCTCCCGGCCGAGGTCGTCGCGATGCTGACCAGCAGCAGGAACAGCGCCTGGCCGCCGAGGGTCACGAACAGGCCCCGCTTCCGGGCCTGCCGCAGCGGGTGGTCCCAGCCGCCCGGCTGGGACCAGTCTTCCTCGTAGCTCACCGTACTCGGCGACTGGTACTGGCGGGCGAACTCGAGGTCCTCGGGGGAGACCTGGAGCGCGTGGGGAAACCCGCACCCCAGCAGCGTCTCGACCGCTTCCTTCCGGCAGGAGCGCCCGTCCGAATCGACCAGTCCGTCGAGGCGGTGCCCGTCGAGGGCGGCGATCAGCAGCCCGCTCTCGGCGCCTTCGTGGCCGGGGGTGCGCATCGCGATCAGCACCCGATTGATCTGCCGGGCGATTTCCGTCCGGTCGCTGCCCTGCGCGCCGGCCGCGCCGCTGATCAGGTGGGGCAGCCGCCGGACGTCGATCGACTCGACAGCCTCGCCCGCGTCGGGGAGCTTGAAGATCTGCCCTTGTTGCTCGGCCATGGGCGCCTACCGCGGCTTCATTTCTTCTTCGGAGACGAGTGCCGCGCGGCCACGTCCGCGAACGTCTGGTGCCCGCGGCGCTGCTCTTCCAGCCGCACCGTGTCGGCCGCCTTCGTCAGCGCGGCCTCGAACTTCTTCTGCCGGCCGAGATCCAGCCGGGCGGTCGAATCGAACTGGGAGACCCGCTCGACCGCCGGCGTCTTGGTGACTTTGCGGTCTGGGCTGTACTGGGCAGACATCAGTTGCAGTACCCGGTGGCGAAGTTGCACCCGGTTCCCGCCGGGCAGGTGGCGCCGGTGTTGTTGCAGCGCGGCAGGCAGGCGCCGACCGCCGCTCCGGTGGTGCCTTCGCAGACGTAGCCGTTGCGGCAGTTGGCCTGCCCGGTGCGGGGGCCGCTGCAGTTGCGCAGGCACACCTGCTGGGTGATTCCGCTCGAGAACCCGGTGACGCTCTGACAGGACGAGCCGCTGACGCACGCCACCGAGCTGCACAGCGCGCTGCAGTAGCCGCCGACGAAGCCCGATGCGCCCAGGCCGGGGATGACGTCCTGAATGCAGAACGCGTTGCTCGGGTTGGTGCACTGGCCGGCGTTGATGCAGGCCGAGCCGATGAACGAAGCCCCCGCGTCGGGAGAGCCGCCGTCGACGCCGACGATCGGGATCGGGTTGAGCCAGCAGGCGGTCGTCGAGACGCTGTTGATGAAGTAGCAGGCGTACCCGGGCGCCCGGCACTGGCTGGCGCTGCTGCAGCGCGGCGAGCAGAAGGCGTCGTTCTCGCCGTAGGGCTGCAGCGAGTTGAGGCAGACGCTGTCGACGGTGCAGCCGCTGCCGCCGTCGAAGCCGCACGGGCGGGTGCAGAAGCCGTTGAGGTACTGGCCGTTGCCGGTCGACGTCTGGAACTTGCAGTACCCGCCGCCGCCGATCGCTCCGCACTCCGAGCTGGAGGTGCAGGGATCGCCGATCTTCTTCACGCTGTTGGTGCAGTTCCCCGAGGTGCAGGTCTGCCCGAAGGCGCAGGTGGAGCAGACGTTGCCGTTCCTCCCGCAGGCGTTGGGCACCGTGCCGGCCATGCAACCGTTGGGGCTGCAGCAGCCGGAGCAGGTGGCGGAGGAGCACGGCGGCTGGACGCAGACCCCGATGCTGCAGAAGCTGCCCGGCGCGCACTGGGCGCACTGCTGGCCGCCGCTGCCGCAGAACGAGGAGCTCTGAACCGAGAACGGCACGCACTTGCCGCTGTCGCAGCAGCCGCCCGGACAGTTCGCGGCGGTGCAGGTCGGCGGCTGGGTGCAGCCCCCGTTGGTGCAGACCTGGCCGGCGAAGCAGGCCATGCAGGCGTTGCCGTTGACACCGCAGTTGGTCACCGACTGAAAGGGGAGCGGGAGGCAGCTGTTGCCCGAGCAGCAGCCGCTGCAGTTGGTCGAGTTGCAGATCGCGGCCGGGCTGCACTTGCCGAAGACGCAGGCATCACCGGCCAGACACGCCGCGCAGGTCTGCCCGCTGAAGCCGCACGCCTTGGCCGACTGCTGAGAGGTGACCAGGCAGGCCCCGTTCAGGCAGCAGCCGCCGGGACAGTTGGCCGCGGTGCAGACGTTGGTGCAGGCGCCGGCCTGGCAGACCTGGCCCGACCCGCACACGATGCAGAACTGGCCCTTGGTGCCGCAGCTGCTCACCGAGGTCCCCGACTGGCACACTCCGGCCGCGTCCCTGCACCCACCGCAACCACCGCCCCCGCCGCCGACGCCGCCTGCCCCGCCGCCGACTCCACCCCCCCCGCCGCCGACGCCACCAGCCCCCCCGCCGAC
>JAGSPQ010000419.1 GCA_018262385.1 Myxococcaceae bacterium
GCAGGCGATGATGTGGAACCGGATCCTCACCGTCACCGACAAGCTGGCGACCCTGCTCAAGGCCGAGACGTTCGACGCGGCCACCGGCGAGACGCTGTGGGATCGGACGTTGATCTACGTGGCGACCGACTTCGGCCGCACCAAGAACCGGATCAGCGGCTCGACCACCTTCGGCACCGGGCACGACCTCAACAACGGCTTCTTCATGATGTCGCCGATGCTGAAGGGCAACACCGTGCTCGGCGGGGTGAACAAGGACACCTGCACCACCTACGGGTTCGACCCGGAGACCGGGGCGCCGATCGTGCAGCCCGACGCGTCGAAGGTGCCCTCGAACGAGCGCGACATCTACGCGGGGGTGCTCCACACCCTCTCGGTCACCACCACCGGCAGCGGGCTGCCCGACGCCAAGGCGTTCCGCAAAGTCGTTTAGCCAGGCCGTCCTCGACCAGCCCGTCCCTCGACGGGGCTCGGGATGAGCGGGGACGGACCCTGCAGGATCCAGCGGGCGCCGCTCCGAAATGGGGCGCTCCGGGGCGGGGCGTTCGGCCGGCGGGCCCGAGCAGTTTCGCCCAGATCGCCGCTGGCACTCGCGTCGCACTGGCTGCGGTCATGGCCGAGCGAGACGTGAGAGAGCGGGACATCCTGGTGGCGTCGAACGAGTACGCCTACGTGCAGGACCTGACCAAGGGGGACATCGTCCTCTACGTCGGGCCGACGAAGATCAGCCTCTCGAACACCGAGCGGCTGGTCGAGCTGCGCAACGAGCGCTTCGTGCCGGTGCGCAGCGACGAGGGCGGGGTGGGGGTGGCGCCATTCATCGCCGCCTCGAGCGCGCAGTACGTGGTGCTCGAGAACCCGGCGAAGGATCCGGCGTCCCGCCCGGTGAAGGGCAGCAACTCGTCGATCGAGCTGACGGTGGGCCGGAAGATCGTGGTTCCGGGGCCGGCGAGCTTTCCGCTCTGGCCCGGGCAGCGCGCGCGGGTGGTGGCGGGCCACGAGCTCTACGAGGATCAGTACCTGCGGGTGCGGGTCTACGACCGGGTGGAGGGCGAGACGGCGCCGATCGGCACCGAGCGGATCATCAAGGGCTCGGAGGTCAGCTTCTACACCCCGAAGACCGGGCTGGAGGTGGTGCCCGACGAGGCGACCAAAGGCGCGCCGCTGTACGTGCGCAACGCGGTGACCCTGCTCGACGGCCAGTACTGCCTGCTGCGCGGGCCGAAGGGGCGGCGGCGGTTCGTGCGGGGGCCGGGGGTGGTGTTCCCCGAGGCGTGGGAAGAGTTCGTGGTGAAGAACGGGGGGCGGGCGTTCCCGGCCCACCCGCTGAAGAAGGATCGCGGCCTCCACGTTCGCGCGGTGCGGGCCTTCGAGGTGAAGGCGACCGACCAGCTGCCGTCGGGGAAGTACCAGCCGGGGCAGGAGCTGTTCCTCCAGAACCAGGAAGGGTTCTTCTTTCCCACCGAGGACCTCGAGGTGCTGGGCGAGGTGACCTCGATTCGCCTCGACGAGACCGAGGGGCTGTACGTGCGCGACATCGCGAGCGGGAAGATCCGCACCGTGGTCGGCCCGTGCGCCTTCCTGCCGGACCCGGGCTTGAGCGAGCACGACCTGAAGCGCTCTCCGGCGGTGACGATTCCTCCCAGCTACGCGGTGCTGGTGACGGCGAAGAACCGGCGCGAGGTGGTGAGGGGCCCGCAGGTGCGGATCCTCGAGCACGACGAAGAGCTCGGCACCCTCGGGCTCTCGACCGGCACCCCGAAGTCGGACGCGGCGCGGCTGGCGACCTGCTTCTTGCTGATCGACGGCAACAAGGTGTCCGACCTGCTCAAGGTCCGCACCGCGGATCACGTCGAGCTGGAGGTGCGGCTGTCCTACCGGGTCAGCTTCACCAGCAAGCCAGGCACCGACGACGCGCGATGGTTCAACGTCAACGACTACGTCGCGCTGCTGTGTGACCACCTCGGCTCGTTGGTCCGCGCGGCGGTGCGGGGGGTACCGGTCGAGCGCTTCCACGCGGCGAGCGCCGAGCTGATCCGCTCGACCATCCTCGGAGAGAAGAAGGCCGACAAGCGCGCCGGCCGGGACTTCGAAGAGAACGGGATGCACGTCTACGACGTCGAGGTGCTCGAGGTGCGGATCCTCGACGAGGCGGTGCAGGCGCTGCTCGAGGGCGCCCAGCGCGACGCGATCGTCTCCGAGGTGGGGCGGAAGCGGGAAGAGCTGCGGCTGCTCGACGCGCAGGCGACCGAGAACGTCAACCGCGGCATCTACCTGACCCAGGCCCAGTCGTTCGAGCAGGAGCTGGCGCTCGAGCTGGCGCGCCGCACGCTCACCCAGGCGCGGGTCGAGGCGAAGAACGAGGCGAGCCGGCTGGAGCTGGTGGGGCGGGCGCAGCAGCAGGCGGAGGCGCTCGAGGTGACCAGCACCGCCGAGACCGCGGCCGCGTCGCGCCGGGCGAAGCTTCAGCAGGCGGAGCTGGCGGCGAAGGTGGCCGCGTTCAAGGAGCAGATGGGCGCGCTCCACCCCGAGCTGATCGCCACCCTGAAGGCGCTCGGCAACCAGCAACTGGCGGCGACGCTGACCGAGAACCTCTCGCCGCTGGCGATCCTCGGGGGCCAGAGCGTGGCCGACGTCGCGTCCCGGCTGCTCGCCTCGTTGCCGCTGGGGCCGGACGGCACGGACGCCGCCTCGGTGGTGCAGGCGGTTACGAAGAAGCGGGGGTGAGGGTCGGCTCGCCGGCGGCGAAGTCGACGAACGCCTTCACCCACAGCAGGTTGACCTGGGTGCTGCGCGGCAGCGGGGTGGCGGTCGAGGTCTCGAGCGTCACCACCCAGCGTGTACCCCGGCGGCGGAAGTAGTCCGACACGCTGCCGTCGTGATCGACGATCAGCCCGCACGCGTCGGTGAGCTTGTTCTCGTAGACCTGCAGGTGCACCGCCGCCTTCGCGAACGGCACCGTGCGGCGCACCAGGTCTTCGAATGGCCGGCGGGGCCCGAAGATGTACGCGTAGTGGCAGGGCCTTCTCACCCACGCGTCCTGGTGGAGATCGATCGCCGCGTGCGGAGTGGGCGAGCGCTCGAGGTCGCTGCGGACGGCGCGGGTCTCTTTGGGCCCTCCGTCGAAGAGGAACCAGCGGGCGAACGGCTCACCCGGCGCCAGCTCGCCCTTGATCGCCCCGCTCGCCAGCTCGTAGCGCAGGAAGTCGTTGTTGGGTTGCTCGCCGCTGGCGTTGTAGCGGTGGCCGCCTTCGAAGCCGCTGGGGTTGATGCAGGGGTAGATGGTGAGCCCGACGTCGGCGGCGCGCGCGTAGGCGGTGATTTCCTGCAGGTGCTGCAGGCAGGTGAGCGGGCCGGCAGGCTCTTCCCCGTGGAAGCCGGCGGTGATCACCAACCTCACCCGGCCGCGGGACTCGAGCTTGAGCAGCGGCCAGGGCCGGCCGAGCTCCTCGACGCTGCCGTAGACCGACTCGGTCAGCTCGGCCGAGCGGGCGGCGCGGTGCAGTTGCTCCAGGTAGTCGAGGTACAGCACGTCAAAGACCAAACCACGGGGGGGCAGATCCTTTCCCGACCGGCTGCGTTGAAGGGGGATGCGCTCCCTGCTCCTCGCCGCAATCCTCGTGTCCTCGCTGGCTTACGCGGCGACCGACGTCTCCCACGCCGCGGTGGTGGTGGTACGTGGGTCCGCCGACCACATGGACCAGGTCCTCGCCAGGGCGAAGATCTCGTTCGTCGCGGTGAGCGCGGACGAGCTGCCGAGCCTGGCGCTCAACGCCAAGCAGGTGCTGATGGTGAACTGCACCGGCGACATGTCTGCCGAGGCGCGCGAGCGGGTGCGCCGGTTCGTCTCGGCGGGCGGATTTCTCTACACCACCGACCACGCGGTTCGTCAGCTGCTCGAGCCGATCTTCCCCAACACCATCGCGTGGACTGGCACCTCGACCACCGAGCGGATCGTCCCGGTGAAGGTCAGCGG
The DNA here is from genome assembly GCA_018262385.1 of Myxococcaceae bacterium. Lineage (GTDB taxonomy): Bacteria > Myxococcota > Myxococcia > Myxococcales > Myxococcaceae > JAGSPQ01. The sequence continues at coordinate 3,977 of JAGSPQ010000419.1, forward strand.
CACCGAGGCGGATCGCGGGCTGCTCAACTCGCTGGGCGGCAACGCGAAGGAGCTGTGGCAGACGGCCAGCGGCGGCTACCCGTTCAAGGTGCTCGACCCGAAGCGGGTGACGGTGCTGATGGAGTCGCCCGAGGCGGCGAAGCTGTTCGGCTCGGGCAACATCGCCGCGCGCTTTCGCTACGAAGACGGGCAGGTGATTCACGTCACCGGTCACTTCTTCTCTCAGCCCGGGCAGCAGTCCGACGCGGTCGCCCGGGCGGGCCAGGGGTTCGAGACCTTCTCGGCCAACGTGGTGCAGGAGAAGAAGAACGACGGCGCGCGGATCGACACCCTCTACGGGGCGGGCACCACCCGGCAGGTGCAGCTGCAGGCGGGGCCGAGCGCCGCGGCCGCTCCGGCGAAGACGATGGGGCAGGGCGGCGGCTCGGTCGCCAAGGGCGAGAAGCTGAAGGTGCTCGAGAAGTCCGGGGAGTTCGTCCGGGTGCGCGACCAGCAGGGCAACGAAGGGTACGTGCCCGCCGACGCGCTCTGACGCAAAAGCCGTAGAGTCGGGCTCATGAAGACACGGGCCTGGTTGGGCTGGGGCGCGGTGCTCGTCGTTGGCTGCCTGCTGGGTGGGTGGCTGGCGGTGGGGCGGGTGAGCCAGGGACGAGGCGGACTGCTGCTGCGGGCCCCCGCGAAGCTGGCGATCCAGACCACCCCCGAGGGGCCGTTCACCGTCGCGGCGTCCGCCACCCAGGATGGCCCAGCGATGATTTTCGACGGAGCCCAGGAGGTGGTGCTCCAGCCAGGGGATTACTTCATCGACGTCGTTCCCGCGTCGAGCGCCTACCAGCGCAAGCGGCTGAAGGTGCACCTGAGTGCGAATCAGCTGCTCGCGCTGCCGGTGGTGCTCAGTCCGGCGAAGCGCCCCGTGGTCGAGCCGGTCGTCGTGGCTGATCCGGTCGTCGTGGCGGACCCGGACCCGGAGCTGCCGCCGGTGGAGATCGTGCCGTTTCCTCCCTCGGAGCCGCCGGAACCGGTGGCTCCGCCGAAAGCACAGCCCGGAGTCACGGCTTTCCCAGAGATTCACGACTTCTACATCGGCCCCACCCCGGGCAAGCCCCCCGTCATCCGCGGGCGGGTGGCCGATGCGCAGCCGCAGATCCGAGGGGAAGGGGTCGATCGCGAGGCGCTCGCCCGCTACATCCGCTCCCGCAAGGCGGCGATCCAGGGCTGCTACGAGAAGGAGCTGAGGCGGAACCCGTCGCTGAAGGGCAAGTTGGTGGTCGGCTTCAAGATCACCCGGATGGGACGCGCGAGCGAGATCGGCGTCGAAGCGGACACCACCGGCAACGAGGCGGTCGGCAGCTGCGTCAGGGCGATCATCCGCGGCTGGGTGTTCCCCTTCAAGCCCGAGAACGACACGGCGGTCACCTACCCGTTCGTGTTCTCGCCCGCGCCGACCTGAGCAGCAGCAGCGCGGCGAGCGGCCACAGCCCGGGAGCGGCGGCGCAGGACCTGCTCGGCGCCGGGTCCGCAGTCGCAGGCACTCCTGCGTCGGCCGGCGGCAGCGTCGTCCCCGAATCGGCCGGCTCCCCCGTTCCACTGTCGGGCGCCCCGGCGTCGCTCGGCAGCGACGCGCCCCCGATGCACTCACCGAGCATGCAGACCTGGCCCGCGCCGCAGAGGTCGCCGTCGTCGATCTTCCCGTTGCAGTCGTCGTCGATCCGGTTGCAGCGCTCGGTGAGCGGCGCGGCCGGGGTGCAGCTGGCGGAGTCGCACGAGGTGCCGGTGCGCTGGCACCAGCCGACCCCGCACTTCGCGTACACCCCCTCGTCGTACTGGCCGTCGCAGTCGTCGTCGCGGAAGTTGCAGAGCTCCGTCGCGCCGGGCCGCAGCGCGGGGTCGAGGTCGTTGCAGTCGAGGCTGTTCGGCGCGCGGTTTCCGGTTCCGGTGCACCCGGTCTGGGGGGTGCCGTTCGCGGCGCCGTAGCCGTCCTTGTCCTGGTCGGGCCAGGTGGTGGTCGAGGTCAGCCCCTCGTCGAGCTGGCCGTTGCAGTTGTCGTCCGCTCCGTTGCACGCCTCGATCGCGCCCGGCTTCACCAGCGGGTTGCCGTCGTCGCAGTCGGTGCCGAGCGCCGCGTAGCCCGGCGGCACCGCGCAGTTGATCGCCGTGCCGCTTCCGACCGCGCCCACTCCGTCGCGATCGAGGTCGCGGTAGTAGGTGTTGCCCGCGCACCCGAAGAGAAACGACTTCTCGGCGAAGCCGGCCGCGTCTCCGCTGTTGGTG
>JAGSPQ010000420.1 GCA_018262385.1 Myxococcaceae bacterium
CAGCCACCCGGCGGGGGCGCGATCCACACCTTCTTCATGAAGGCCACGTTCCCCCGCTCGGCCTCGTGGTGCTTGGTCAGCCCGGCGAGCAGCCCGAAGTGGACCGCGATGATCAGCACCGCCGCCACCCCCACCACCCGCGCCTGCCCGTGCGAGAGCCGGACGCCGATCAGCACCGCCGCCGCCGCGAGCAGGATCAGCGCGAGGCTCCCCGAGACCGGGTTGCCGAGCCCAAGGAAGATCAGCACCGTCGGCGGCAGGTAGCCGGCGCGGAACAGCGGCACCGCCAGCCCGAACAGCGAGGTGGAGTGCGACTCGGGCACGTAGTTCACGAACGCCAGCGCCCCGTCGATCAGCACGCTGCTCACGCACAGCCCGACCGCGATCCCCAGGCCGATCTTGCCGTCGAAGCTCTTCGCGTCCAGCAGCCCCTGCAGCGCGAGCCCCGCCGGCAGCAGCAGAAACGGCAGCAGCGGAGTCAGGTGGCGCGGCCCGACCGCCCAGCCCCACGAGTCGTAGGCGAACGCCGAGGTGAAGTAGGCGTTGCCCAGCAGCAGCACGACGGTGAGCACGAACAACGGCCGGTGCTCCTTCCACAGCGGCTTCAGCCCGCCGAACGCCAGCAGCAGAAACGGCGAGAGGGTGAACAGCCCCCGCAGCGGCGAGAAGAACGACTGCACGAACGCCGACGGGTCGGGGAACCGGATCCCGAGGAACCCGCCCACGTGCCAGCCCTGGTAGCCCGGATCGTTGAGGTACTTGTAGCCGCTGACCAGCGGATGCCCGAACGCCGCCTGGTGGTACGCCATCAGCCCGGCGAGGAACGGAGCGGCCCCCAGCAGCACCCACCCGCCGACCTTCGCCAGCGCCAGCCCCCGCTCACCCTTCGTCCCGCCCGGGCCGGAGAGCACCGCGTACGCGGCGTAGATCGCCAGGCCCACCACCCCGAGCGCGCCGGTGTACTCGGTCGCGACCACCGCGCCGCAGAACGCTCCGCTCACCGCCCAGCCCCAGCGCTTCCATTCCCCGCGCAGGGTGCGCCAGGCGGCGTAGAAGGCGAAGAACAGCAGCACCGCCGTCAGCTGGTGCGAGAGGAACATCTGGGCGTAGTTGAACGCCATCGAGCCCAGCGCGTAGGTCGCGACCAGGCTGTCGGCGAGCGGCGGCGAGAGGTACGCGCGCAGGAACCGGCGCAGGAAGATCAGCACCACCAGCGCCGGCGCGATCGTCAGCAGCAGCCGCGACCAGTAGACCTGCGCCACGTCGGTCACCGGGCCGAACAGCTTGAGCGCCGCGTAGATCGGCACCGCCGCGAACGACAGCAGCGGAGCTTTCGACGGGTAGTAGGTGCCGTTGACCACCGACAGGTCCCCCACCATCCCGTACTCGGCGATCGTCTCGTTGATCGAGATCTTCCCGTGGTCCACCAGCGCCCGGGTCTGCCAGAGGCGGCACAGCTCGTTCGGCGAGCGCAGCAGCGGGTGGTAGGGGAAGGCGAGCAGGTACAGCGCGACCACGAGGCCGAAGACCAGGCGGGGGTTGAGGAACCGCTCCATCCGGCGCGTCTAACACTGCTTTGTGCGGTTAGCATGGCGGCCCCTTGGACCACCTCGACGAGGACACGCTGTCGCAGCTCGCCGGGGGCACCCTCGCGGCGGTGCGGGCCGCCGCCGTGGCGGAGCACCTCGCCGGCTGCAAGCTGTGCGAGGCGCGGCACCAGGCGCTGTCGGCGATCCTGTTCTCGAAGACCTTCGCCGCGCCGATCTCCAACACCCCGGCCCCAAAGGTCCAGCCCCCGTCGACCCACCCCGACGGCCCGGGCGCACGCACCGAGGCCGACGAGGTGCGGCTGCTCCACAAGGGCACCTCGCTCGGCCGCTACGTGCTGCTCGAGAAGCTCGGCTCGGGAGGAATGGGCGAGGTCTTCGCCGCCTATGATCCCCAGCTCGATCGGAAGGTCGCGCTCAAGCTGCTGCGCACCGGCAGCCTCAGCGCCCACGAGGGCAAGGCGCGGCTGGTGCGCGAGGCCCAGGCGATGGCGCGGCTGCAGCACCCGAACGTCGCCGCGGTGCACGACGTGGGCACCTTCGACGAGCGGGTGTTCGTCGCGATGGAGTTCATCGAGGGCGAGACGCTCTCCGAGTGGCTGCGCGGGCAGCGAGAATGGAAGGAGGTCGTCCGCCTCTTCATCCAGTGCGGCAGCGGGCTGTCGGCCGCCCACCGCGCCGGCATCGTTCACCGCGACTTCAAGCCCGACAACGTGCTGATCGGCTCGGACGGGCGGCCCCGGGTGGTCGACTTCGGGCTCGCCCGCCAGTCCCAGACCCCGACCGAGAACCGGCCGAGCGGGCGCCCGCTCACCGACGCCCCGCTCGACGTCACGCTCAGCTCGCCGCTCACCCGCGACGGCGCGGTGATGGGCACCCCCGGCTACATGGCTCCCGAGCAGCTCGCCGGCCTCCAGACCGACGCCCGCAGCGACCAGTTCGCGTTCAGCGTCGCCCTCTACGAGGCGCTGTACGGCAAGCGCCCCTTCGGCGGCACCACCCTCAAGGCCCACGCCGCCGAGATCGTCTCGGGGAAGCTGCCCCCGGTTCCGTCCAACACCCAGGTGCCGGCCTACGTGCACGAGGCGGTGCTGCGCGGGCTCTCGGCCGAGCCGGGCAAGCGGTTCGAGTCGCTCGACGCGATGATCGAGAAGCTGCGGCCCCGGCGCGTCGCCACCGCCGGCAAGCGCTTCGTCGCCGCGCTGGTGGTGATGACGGTGATCGGGGCGGTGGCGGTCGGCTACGGCGTCTTCGCCAGCCGGAAGCTCCAGCTCTGCAGCGGCAACGAGAAGAAGCTGGCCGGAATCTGGGATCCGGCGAGCAAGACCCGGCTGAAGGCGACCTTCCTCTCGACCAACGCGCCATTCGTCGCCGACGCGTGGAGAACGGTCGAGGCCTCGCTCGATCTGTACAGCCGCAACTGGGTCGCCGCGGCGGGGGAAGCGTGCGAGGCGGCGCGGCTGCGCAAGACCGACACCGAAGACGACTACCAGCTGAAGCTGCGGTGCCTCGGCCAGCGACTGGCCCACCTGAAGAGCGTCACCCGCCGGCTCGACGCGGCCGACCGCACCGTCGTCACCAACTCGGTCACCCTGGTGATGGGCCTCGACCCGGTCGACGGCTGCCTCGACGCCTCGGCGCTCAACGCCCGCGCCCGGCCGCCCGACGAGAAGGACAGCGAAAAAGAGGCCGCGCTGCAGCAGGCGCTGCTCGACGCGCGCACCCTCCACGACTCGGGCAAGTACGCCAAGGGCATCGAGCAGCTCGCGGCGGCGCTCACCATCGCCGAGGGCGCTGCTCCCGGGCCGCTGGCCGAGGCGAAGCTGCTGCTGGGCCGGCTGCAGGCGCGGGCCGGGCTGGCGAAGGATGCCGAGGCGACGCTGCTGTCGGCGGCGGTCTCGGCCCAGAGCGCGGGCGAGGCCTCGCTGGCGGCGCGGGCGTTCAGCCGGCTGGGGATGGTGACCGGCAGCATGTCGAGCCGGTTCGACGACGCGCGGGTCTGGCAGCAGCTGGCGCTCGCCGCCGCGGTGCGGGTCGCCAGCGACAAGGAGATCGAGGCCGAGCTGTGCAGCAACGCAGGGCTGGTCGCGCTGGCCGAGGACGATCCGAAGCGGGCGTTCGACGAGTTCGCCAACGCGCTCGCCCTGCAGAAGGAACGGCTGGGAGAAGACAACCCCGAGGTGGCCCGCACCTTGAACAACCAGGGGATCGCCTACGCCCGGCTGCGCAAATACAAGGAGGCGGTGCAGACCTACCAGCGCAGCTACGAGCTGCAGATGAAGTACCTCGGCGCCGACCACCCCGACACCGCGGGGACGATGCACAACCTGGGAGTGATGCAGCGCAAGGACGGCCAGCTGACCGAGGCGCTGAGCAACTTCGAGCGCGCGCTGGCGGTGCGCAGGAAGACGCTCGGTGACGAGCACCCCGACACCGCCACCACCCACCTGTCGCTGGCGAACCTGCAGATCAAGCTCGAGAACCCGGAGGCCGCGCTCGAGAACCTGTCGCGCGCGCTCGCGATCCGCAAGAAGGTCTACGGGGTGGCGCACCCGCAGGTGGCCGCGGTCTACGACGATCTGGCCAACTTCTACCTCGCGCGGAGGTCCGGCAAGGAAGCGCTGGAGAACGCGCAGCAGGCGCTGGCGATCGCCTCCAGCGCGGCGGCCCACGACAAGGCGGGCAGCGCGTACATCCTGCTCGGCCAGTGGGACAAGGCGCAGGCCGAGCTGCTCAAGGCGCTCGCCGCCCGGCAGGAGAAGTTCGGCCCCGACAACCCCGAGGTCGCCAGCGCGCTCAACTCGCTCGGAGATCTCTACCTCGCCCAGAACAAGCCCGGGCAGGCGCTCGGCTACTTCCAGAAAGCGCTCGGGCTGCGCCGCAAGGAGCTCGCCGAGGACGACCTCGCCCTCGCCTACGACCTGCTGGGAATCGGCCGCAGCCACCTGATGCTCAAGCAGCCCGAGACGGCGCTCGAGCCGCTCACCCAGGCGCTCAAGCTGCGCGAGTCGAGCCAGGATGAGGCGGAGATCGCGGCGGTCCGCTACGAGCTGGCGCGCGCGCTGTGGGAAGCCAGGCCCGACGAGCGGGTCCGCGCGACCGAGCTCGCGGCCCAGGCGCGCGAGGGAATGCCGAAGGAACGCCAGCCGGAAGTCGAGACCTGGCAGCTCGCGCACAACATCCCCGACGCAGGCACCCGGTGAGCC
>JAGSPQ010000421.1 GCA_018262385.1 Myxococcaceae bacterium
TCCTTCGCGTCGGCGGGCGAGAACTTCCAGTTCTTCTCGGCCAGTTCGATGCGCTCCAGGAAACGCCGCTTCTGCTCCTTCCGGGACACGTTCAGGAAGAACTTCCGGATCACGAAGCCGTTCCGGCTCAGGTAGCGTTCGAAGCCGTTGATGTCTTCGAACCGCTCCTTCCAGATGCGCTTCCCGACGAGGCCGGGCGGCAGCTTCTGCCTCCGGAGGAACTCGGGGTGCACGCGCACCACGAGGGTCTCCTCATAGTACGAGCGGTTGAAGATCCCGATGCGGCCGCGCTCGGGCAACGCGCGCATCGACCGCCAGAGGAAGTCGTGATCGAGCTCCTCGTGAGACGGCTGCTTGAAGGAATAGACCTGGCAGCCCTGGGGATTGAGGCCCGACGTCACGTGCTTGATCGTCCCGTCCTTGCCGGCGGCGTCCATCGCCTGGAACACCAGCAGCACCGCCCAGCGGTTTTGCGCATAGAGCTTGTCCTGCTCTTCGGCGAGCCACTGGACGCCGCGGGCCAGCAGTTCCTTCGCCTCCGGTTTCGATTCGGAGTCGAGCGCGCCGGTGTCTTCCGGGTCGAAGTCGTTCAGGTGGAAGTTCTTGCCCTTGTCGACCCGGTACGGCGCGACGAAGCGGCGGACTGCGGCGATCACCTTGCGCTGCACGGCGGACCTCGGGTGCGAAGAGCCACTCTTCAATGGCTAACGGGCACCGCCGGCACGCGCCGTTCCCGTCACCGGGCCGGAACGGACCCCACCACCCGCAGCAGCCGGGCCTCTGCCGCGTTCAGCTCCTCGAGGGTCTCGATGTGTCCCCGTCGCGCCTCGAGGGTCTGCCGCTGGATCAGCAGCAGCTGGAGGAAGTCGACCTTGCCGGCCTGGTAGGCCGCGGTGACGAGCTCGGTGTTCTCCTCCATCGCCTTGAGCACCTCTCCGGCGTAGGCCTCGGCGGCGACCGACGCCGCGCGATACCGGCTGAGGGCCATCGCAACCTCGACCTCGATCTGGAGCGAGAGCGAGCTCACCGCCTGCTCGGCCTGGAGCAGCCGCCCCGCCGCCACGCCGCGCGCCGCCTGGTGCTGATTGAAGACCGGCAGCTCGAAACCGATCGTTCCCTGAACGAGGTGCGCGTCCTCCTCCTTGCCGTAGCGGATCCCGAGCCGGGGGCTGGGGAGCCATTCCCGCGCGGCGAGGCGCTGGTCGGCGCGGGCGGCCTCGAGCTCGGCGCGGGCGGCGCGAAGGTCGGGCCGCTGCGCGAGCGCGCGCGCCACCAGGGCCGGCTCGTCGGCCGATCGGTCAGCGGCGGGCTTCACCGTGCCGGCGAGCACGAGCGCTTCCGGCCGAAGCCCGGCGAGCAGCGCGAGCGCGCCGTGCGACTGGACCTGGTGCTGCTGGGCGAGGGCGAGCTCCCGCGCGGCGCGGCCGATCTCCACCCGCGCGGTGTTGACCTCGATGCGGGTGGCGCCGCCGGCGGCAAAGCGTTCCTCGGCGGCCTTCAGCGAGGAAAGGCAGAGCGCGCGGCCGGCTTCGCTCAAGCGCAGCAGCTGCTCCGCCGCCAGGGCCCGGCCGAAGGCCTCGCGCACGTCGGCGGTCACCGCGAGCTGCAGACCGTCTCGGCGCGCCTCGCTCGCCGACAGCGTGGCCTGGGCCGAGTCCTTCCGGGCGCCGCGCTGGCCGAACACCTCGAGCCGCTGCTCGAGGCCGAGGTCGAGCTCCAGCGACGGAGCGCGCGGCGAGACCCGGGCTCCGATCGCGGCGGTCAGCTCGGGGTTGGTCTGAAGGAGCAGCGAAGCCCCGTCCAGCTTCGCGCGGGCCACTGCCACTTCGGCGCGCACCGCGACGAGCGCTGGATTGCGTTCCAGCGCGCTGCGGGTGGCTTCTGCCAGGGTGATCGGCTCGGCGGCGTCGGCGCCGAAGGAGACCAGCAGCGCGAGCACCGCGAAGAGTTTCAAGGCGGGCATGTCAGTGGCCCTCGCTCGGCACGGGGGGAGGCGGCGCGAACAGCGCGTAGAGGACAGGGAGCACCAGCAGGGTGAGCAGCGTCGAGAACAGCAGGCCGCCCACCACCACCGTGGCGAGCGGCCGCTGGACCTCGCCTCCCACGCCGGTGTTGAGGGCCATCGGGAGGAAGCCGAACGCCGCCACCGCCGCCGTCATCAGCACCGGCCGAAGCCGGGTGACTGCTGCCTCGCGAATCGCCTCACCGAGGGGCACGCCGCCCTCGAGCAGGTGGCGGATTCTCGAGACGAGGACCATGTCGCCCAGCACCGCCACTCCGGACAAGGCGATGAAGCCGACCGCCGCGGAGATCGAGAACGGCAACCCCCGCGCGAGCAGGGCCAGCACGCCGCCCGCCATCGCGAAGGGCACGCCGGCGAAGATCCGCACCGCATCCAGCCAGCGGCGGTAGGTGAGGTAGAGCAGGGCGAAGACCAGCAGCAGCGCGATCGGCACCACGATCAGCAGCCGGTTTCGCGCGTGCTCGAGGTTCTCGAACTGGCCGCCGTAGCGCAGGTAGTAGCCCGCCGGGAGCTCGACCTGCGCGCCCAGGGTGGCCCGCACCTCGTCGACGAAGCCCCCGAGGTCGCGCCCCCGCACGTTGGCCTGGACGACCAGCCGGCGCTTGCCCCACTCGCGCTGGACGGTGGTCGGCCCGGCGCTCTCGCGGAAGGTGGCCAACCTGCCCAGGGGCACCCGCTCGCCGCCCGGGGCGCTGACGATGATCGAGGCGAGGCGCTCGGGGTCGTCTCGCCAGGCGGGGTCCAGCCGCACCGCCAGGTCGAACCGGCGCTCTCCCTCGCGCACTTCGCCGGCGTGCCGCGTCCCGATCGCTTCGACGACGTTCAGCACCTCTCGCGCCGGGATGCCGTAGCGGGCGATCGCCTGGCGATCCACCCGCACCTCGAACACCGGCTGCCCGGTGACCTGCTCGACGCTGACGTCGGTCGCGCCCCGCACCTGCTTCAGCACCGTCTCGATCTCCCGGGCCTTCGCCTTGAGCAGGTCCAGATCGTCGCCGAACACCTTGATCCCGAGGTCGCCGCGAACGCCGGCGATCATCTCGTTCACCCGCATCTCGATCGGCTGCAGGAACGCCATCCGCATCCCGGGCAGGTCGGCCAGCTCGGCCTTCAGCTCGCCCACCAGCGCTTCCTGGCTCGATGCGCGCTTCCAGCCCTCGCGGGGCTTGAGCGTGACGAACACGTCCGACAGCTCGAGCCCCATCGGATCGGTCGCGACCTCCGCGGTGCCGGTGCGCGTCCACACCCGGGACACTTCATCGGGGAACTTCTGGAGGAGCACCTTCTCGATCCGTCCTCCGTAGCGAATCGACTCGGACAGCGAGACCTCGGCGAGGCGCACGGTGTTGATCACGATCGTGCCCTCCGACAGCCGGGGGACGAACTCGCTGCCCAGCTGGGTGGCGGCCCCGAGCCCGAGGGCGACGACGAGGCCCGCGCCGGCCAGCACCGCCTGCCGGTGGGCCAGCGCCCAGGCGAGCACCGGCCGGTAGGCGCGCTCGAGCTGGCGCACCAGCCACGGGCTCTGGTGAACCCCGCCGCCTTTGCCGAGGGCCAACGAAGCCAGCACCGGCATCAGCGTCATCGAGAGGATGACCGAGCCGAGCAGCGCGAAGATCACGGTCAGCGCCATCGGGCGGAACAGCTTCCCCTCGACCCCGGTGAGGGCGAGGATCGGTAGGTACACCACCATGATGATCAGCTCGCCGAACAGGGTCGGCCGGCGCACCTCGACCGCGGCGTCGCGCACGATCTCGAGCACGCTTGTTCCGCGCGCCCCTTCCGCGAGCCTTCGCTCGGAGTTCTCGACCAGGATCACCGAGCTGTCGACCACCATCCCGAAGTCGATCGCTCCGAGGGACATCAGGGTTCCGGCGATCCCCGTGGCCAGCATCGCGTTGAACGCAAACAGCAAGGAGAGCGGAATCGCCGAGGCGACGATCAGGCCGGCGCGCAGGTTTCCGAGGAAGACGAAGAGGATCGCGATCACCAGCAGCGCCCCCTCGAGCAGGTTGGTCTTCACCGTCGACAGCACCTGATCGACGAGCTCGGTGCGCTGGTAGACCGTCTCGACGATCACGTCTTTGGGCAGCGACGCCCGCAGCTCGTCCAGGCGCCGCGCGAGCGCGTCGGTGACCCGGTGAGAGTTCTCGCCGATGGTCATGAAGCCGAGGCCGAGGATCACCTCGCCTTCTCCGTCCGCGGTGGTGGCGCCCCGCCTCGTCTCGCGGCCGACCTCGACCCGCGCCACGTCCCGCACCCGCACCGGCACGCCTGCGCGCGCCGCGATCACGACCTCCTCGATCGAGGACTGCCCGTCGAGGACGCTGACCCCGAGGACCAGGCTCGAGCCGCCGCCCTGCTCGAGGATGCCGCCGCCGACGTTGGCGTTGTTCGCCTCCAGCGCGCCGTAGAGATCTCCGAGCGAGAGGTCGAACTTGCGCAGGCTGTCGGGGTTGACCAGCACGTGCCACTGCTTCTGCGCGCCGCCCCAGGCGTTGATCTCGGCGACTCCCGGCACGCTGCGCAGCTGCGGGGCGATCAGGTAGTCGTGCAGCGTCCGCAGCTCTTCGAGCGAGTGGTGCTTGCTGCGCACCAGGTAGTGGAAGACCTCTCCCAGTCCGGTCGCGACCGGCCCGAGAGTCGGGCGGCCCACCTCGCTCGGCAGCCGGGCCGCGCCCATCCGCTCGGACACCACCTGCCGGGCGAACCACAGGTCGGTGTCGTCGCGCCAGCGCGGCGCTGGCCCCCAGCACCACCCACCGGTGGCGCAGCGAGAGGTCGATGATCCAGGCGAGCACCGCTACTTGCCCTCGCCTTCGTCGCAGCAGCCGGCGCCGATCGAGTCCTTGAGGATCTCGGTCTTGAGCAGGAACGCTCCGGTGGTGACCACCTCGTCACCCGCCGAGAGCCCGCGGACGATCTCGACCTGCTGGTCGTTGCCGGCGCCCAGCTCGACCGAGACCGGCTCGAACAGCGCGTTCGACTTCCGCACGAACACCAGCGGCCGCCCCTGCGCGCGCTGCACTGCCTCGCGCGGGACGAGCAGGGCCTGGTGGGCGGCCGCGACCTCGAGCTGCGCCCGGAAGAACGTGCCGGCGCGCAGACTGCGGTCGGGGTTCGGCAGGTCGACCCGGACGCGGACCGTCCGGCTCTGGGCGTCGACCACCGGAGAGATCAGCCCCACCTTCCCCTCGCGCTTCTCGCCGCGCAGGCCGTCGAACACGAAGTTCACCCGCTGCCCGGGACGCACCGATGGGGCGTCGGCCTCGGGGACGTCCAGCAGCGCCCACAGGATCGCAGGGTCGGCGACCGAGACGAGGATCTGGCCGGCCGCCGCGGTTCGCCCCGAGATCGCGTCGCGGGACACGACGACGCCGGGGAAGGGCGCCGTCAGCAGGTAGCGCCCGTCGGAGCCGAGGCGGGCCCCTCCGCCGGCGGCCCGGATCGCGGCCAGCGCGCTCGCCTGCTCGGCCTTCGTCTCGGACAACACCCGCTGGGCCTCGTCGACATCGCGGGCGCTGCTGACTCCGGAGGCGCGCAGCTTCTCTTCCCGCGCCACTGCCGCTTCGGCCGCCGCGAGCCGCGCGGTGGCGCTCTGGGCCCTGGCCTGCGCCGCGCCGACCTGGGAAGAGGCGAGGGCGAGCAGCGACTGCCCCGCCGTCACTTCCTGCCCCACGTCGACCTGCACCTCGAGCACCAGCGCGTCGCCGGGCGAGGAGAGCTGAGCGAGGCGATCCTGGTTGAAGCCGAGCCGGCCGGTGACGTCGACGCTCTGGGCGAAGCGCTGCGGGGTCAGCCGGACCGTCTGGATCCCCGCCTCCCGGGCGGTGTCCGCGGAAGCGAGGCGGACCCTGGTCCCTTCGGTCGCGAAGGTCGGCGGCTCTTCACCCGCGGCCTTCACCAGCTCGGGGTTGCAGATCGGGCAGACCGATTTCGGAAAGCCATGCTCGCGGCAGTAGTCGCCCGCCTCGATGAATCGGGCGACCAGCTTCGGGTTGCAGCGGGTGCACTTCGATTCCGGCACCGCGTGCTCCTTGCACCAGTCCTTCGCGGCCCCCGGCGGGTCGAAGGTCCGCCTCGGATTGCACTTCAGGCACAGCGACTCCGGCACGCCGTGCTCGGCACACCAGTCGCCCTGGGACTTGTAGACCTCGGCGAGGTCCGGGTTGCATTGGGTGCACAGCTCCGCCGGCACGCGGTGCTCACAGAGCGCGACGGCGGCCGCGGTGGCGCTGACCCCGGCGTCCGGCCTGGCGGCTCGAGCTTCGGGTTACAGCGGGCGCACAGGGACTTCGTGACGCCGTGCTCGCACTTCTCGGCCTTCTTCGCCGGTGCGGGGTCGGCGGCTCTGGGCGCCTCGGCGAGGGCGACGGAGGTGAGCGCGAATGAGACGACGACAGCCAACGAGCGGAAAGAGCGCATGGGGTTCTCCGGGCGTAACGCCCGATGACAGGCAGGTGAGACGACCGGCGCGGCTGCGCGGTCGCGATGGAGAGGTGGGGAACCGAGCAACGGAAGCAGACGCGCGCCGCACGGCCTCGCGCGGACCCACGTCTGCCTTCGAGAGGGGGAACTACGCTCTGGGCGGATGGAAGATGTCGGGGTTGACCGCGGCCAGCACCGGCTCGTCGACCCGCACCACCACGTCGGCCTCGACCACGACAATCAGCGGGCTCAGCACCAACCCAGTCAGCGTCGCCACCCGCACGGTGCAGCATTCACAAGGGGTCGTGCAGGTCGCGCAGTCGGCGCAGCCGCCTTCTTCCTCTGCGCAGTCCTCGAACGCGTCGAGGGCCGTCGCCACCTGGGGAGCCAGCGAGCCCATCAGGGCCAGGACCAACGCCAGCATGCGCAGCGGGGACGACATCGGCGTTCAGGTTTAGCTGGGGCGTCCGCGCGCCGTCAACGGACGCACACGGAGGAACACGGCTGTAGCGCGTTCAGCGCGCGGGGCCGGCTCGCACCAGCCTCTCGAGCAGCGCGCGCATCGGCTTCGAGTTCCAGTCCCGGGCCCCGGTGAACTTCGCGACCAGCTGTCCCTCGACGGCCAGGAAGCAGACCGGGAGCATCTCGACGCCCAGCTTCGAACCCACCCCGTCGTCCGGGTCGAGGCGGAGGTTGAGCGCGGCGGGAGGCTGGCCGCCGAAGAACTTCGTCAGCTCGCTCTGGGTCTGCTCGCGGGCGAGCACCACCACGCCGAGGTCCTCGGGAGGATCCTCCGCCAGCGCCACCAGCCCCGGCGTCTCGGTGACACACGGCGCGCACCAGGTGGCCCAGAAGACGATCAGCGTTCCCCGGGTGGCCGGCGCCGCTTCGATCGCCGGCGCCGCGCCGCTGAGCCGGAGGTAGCCGGGGGTGGGGCCGCGCTCGCAGCCGGAAATGCCGAGGGCGAGGGCGAGCCAGGCCAGCCGCTTCATCCGTAGGATCACTTCGGGAAGATAGCGGCGTTGAAGGCGGGCAGGCGCGCCGCTATTGGTTTCTCATGCGGACGGTGCTGCTCACTGGCGCGACCGGGTTCGTCGGGACGGCGCTGTATCCCGCGCTGCTCGCCGCCGGACTGAAGGTGCGCAGCGCCACGCGCCAGTTCGCGGCGGCCACCGCCCGCGATCCCGATCGCAACTGGGTCTACCTCGACGTCGAGCTCGAAGAGACGCTGGCGCCCGCGCTGCAGGACGTGGAGGTCGCCTACTACCTCGTCCACTCGATGGGCGCGAAGGGCGGCGGCGGGGACTGGGAGCAGCGGGAAGAGGCGAGCGCCCGGCGCTTCGCCGAGGCGGCCGCCCGCGCGGGGGTGAAGCGGATCGTCTACCTCGGCGGGGTCGCTCCTTCCGGGCGGGTCTCGCGGCACCTGCGCAGCCGGCTGCGCACCGGCGAGGTGCTGCGGCAGGGCACGGTGCCGGTGGTGGAGCTGCGCGCGGGGATGATCATCGGGGCGGGCAGCGAGAGCTGGCAGATCGTCCGCGACCTGAGCCTGCGCCTGCCGGTGATGGTGCTGCCGGCCTGGCTGCAGCACCGGTCGGAGCCGGTGGCGATTGCCGACGTGGTGGCGGCGCTGGTGCATGCCGGCTCGGCCCCCGACGTCGCTCCCGGCTGCTACGCGCTGCCCGGGCCGGAGGCGCTCACCGGGCAGGAGATCCTGGTTCGAGTCGCCGCGCTCCGGGGGCTCAAGGCCCGCGCGGTGCGCGTCCCGTTCATCACTCCGCGCCTGTCGAGCTACTGGATTGGCTGGGTCACCCGCGCCGACCTCGAGCTGGCGCGCGAGCTGGTCGAGGGCCTGGTCAGCGACCTGGTCGCGCGCGAGGAGCCCTTCTGGGCGCAGCTGCCCGGCTACCGGTTGACCGGCTTCGACCCGGCGGCGCAGGCGGCCCTGAGCGAAGAGGCCCGGGGCCTGCCGCCGATGACCGCGGCGCTGGAGTGGGCGATTCAGCACCTGGCGCCGTGGAAGCGCGCGGGCGGGTGAGGCGGGATCAATCCGGCAAGGCGCGGACGGTCGAGTCCTGATGGCAGGCGTAGAGGTGGCGGCCATCGG
>JAGSPQ010000422.1 GCA_018262385.1 Myxococcaceae bacterium
CAGCGGTCGTCCGCGTCCGGGCTACGGGCGATCGCCGCCTCGAGGTTCGGCTCGCGGTGCTCGTCGAAGTAGCCGAATACCAGCTCGACCCCGCCGATCCAGATCAGGTCTCCGTGGTGGAGCGAGGTCCCCAGCGCCACCGGCGTCTGGTTCACCTCCACCGCGCGCGGCGTCGCCTCCATCAGCAGGCACAGCCCATCGCGCATCAACAGCCGGACGATCGACCCGGGCTTGCCGAGGTCGAGCTCCGGCCCGCCAATCACGAACTCGTGGCCGTCTTCCGGAAGCCGGACCCGCCGCGCCGTGAGGCGGGCGGGATCCAACAGCTTCAGCCACGCCCGACTCAGCCTTCGGCCTTGTCGCGCTTGCGATCCCGATCCGCGCGGTACCGGCTGTTGAACGCCAGCTGACGCTTGCGCATCCGCACGCTCTTCGGAGTCACCTCGACCAGCTCGTCCTCGCCGATCCACTCCAGGCACTTCTCGAGGCCCATCTCCTGCGGGGGAACGAGGATCACGTTCTCGTCACGCCCGGCCGCGCGGATGTTGTTGAGCTTCTTCTCGCGGCAGCAGTTGACGTCGAGGTCCGACGGGTGGGCGTTCTCGCCGATGATCATCCCTTCGTAGACGGGGATGCCGTTGGTGACGAACAGCTTGCCGCGCTCCTGGATGCTGAACAGCGCGTAGGGGACGGTGTCGCCCATCCGGTCGCTGATGATCGCGCCGTTGCTGCGGCGGGGGATGTAGCCGAACCACGGCTCGTACCCGTCGAACTGGCTCGACATGATCCCTTCACCCTTGGTGATGGTGAGGAACTCCGAGCGGAAGCCGACCAGGCCGCGCGCCGGAATGCGGAACTGCAGCCGGGTGCGCCCACCACCCAACTGGCCCATGTCGACCATCCGGCCCTTGCGGGGCCCCAGCCGCTCGGTGACGACGCCGACCGAAGTCTCGGGCACGTCGCAGACCATCAGCTCCATCGGCTCGTGCTTGACGCCGTCGACTTCCTTGGTCACCGGCTCGGGGTTCGACGCGGTCAGCTCGAAGCCTTCGCGGCGCATCGTCTCGATGATCACCGCCAGCTGGAGCTCGCCCCGGCCCACCACCTTGAACGAGTCGGGGAACTCGGTCTCGTTCACCTTGAACATCATCATCATCGTCGGCTCGTCGACCTTGATGCGGGGCAGCGCCAGCGGCCGCTCTTTTTCGCAGATCGTGTCGCCGATCGAGAGGTTCTCGATGCCGGCGATCGACACCAGCTCACCGGGGCCGGCGTCGGCGATCTCGACCCGCTTGAGGCCCGAGAAGCCGTAGAGCTTGACGATCTTTCCGGTCTCGACCTTGTCGTTCTCGCGCACGATCGACACCGGCATGCTGGTGGCGAGGCGGCCAGAGCTGACCCGGCCGACCGCGAGGCGGCCGACGTAGTCGTCGTAGTCGAGGTTGCAGATCAGCAGCTGGGTCGGCGCGCCCTCGACGGGAGCAGCCGGGGCCGAGATGTGGCTGAGGATCGAGTCGAACAGCGGCTTCAGGTTGGTGCCGGGCTCCTCGAGCCGGGTCGAGGCCTGGCCTTCGCGGGCGACCGCGTAGAGCACCGGGAACTCGAGCTGGGTCTCGTCGGCGCCCAGGTCGATGTAGAGCGAGTACACCTGGTCCAGCACGTCGCGGGCGCGGGCGTCCTTGCGGTCGATCTTGTTGATCACCAGCACCGTCTTCAGGCCCAGGCCGAGCGCCTTGCCGAGCACGAACCGGGTCTGGGGCAGGGGGCCTTCGGCGGCGTCGACCAGCAGCAGCACTCCGTCGACCAGGCGCAGGCCGCGCTCGACCTCGCCACCGAAGTCGGCGTGGCCGGGGGTGTCGATGATGTTGATCTGGTGGCCCAGGTACTGGACCGCCGTGTTCTTCGCCATGATCGTGATGCCCTTCTCACGCTCGAGGTCGTTCGAGTCCATCACCCGTTCGGTCAGCGCTTCGTTGGCTCGAAACACGCCCTGCTGGCGCAGCATGTGGTCGACCAGCGTGGTCTTGCCGTGGTCGACGTGGGCGACGATCGCAACGTTGCGGATTTTCTCTCGGGGGAACATGGAGCCTGTGTCGGAGTGGAAGGGCGGGGCCTATACAGGTCTACGCGGACTTAGACAATCGCGCTGGCCCGACCCGGGTTTGAAGAAAGTGCTGGATCCGGTCATTGACCAGCGAAGAACGTTCTAACGGCGCAGTGTGACTTCCGCCCGGGACAAACAGGTAGTCGCAGCCGGGGATGTGGTTGGCCATCCGCTCCGAGAGCCAGACGGGGGTGAAGCGGTCGATTTCTCCTCCGACCACCAGCACCGGGACGTCGACGTGCGGCAGGTGGTCCCAGGCCGAGTGGTCCTTGAGCGAGTCGAGGGTCCGCACGAACATCAGCGGGTCCATCTTCGACAGGTGCTCCAGATAGGGCCAGAAGTCGTCCCGGGCGAGCAGGTCGCGGTTCAGCTCGGTGCGCAGGGAAAACTCCAGTGCGACCGAGGTCTTGAGCCTCGAGGTGATCCGCCGGGCGAGGTGGGGGGCCTTCTCGACCGCCGCCCGGATGAGGGGGAAGGCCTTCCGCAGCAGGGAGTGGTCGTGCCAGGTGTCGAGCGGGTTGCCGTAGCTGCCGCACAGCAGCACCAGCCCGGCGACCCGGGAGGCGTGGCGGCGGTGGAACTCGAGCGCCACCTGGACCCCCATCGAGTGGCCGAAGATCACCGACCGCTCGAGGCCGGCGTGATCCATCAGCCGCAGCAGGTCGCTGCAGCTGAACTCCATTCCGATTCGGGACGCGTCGGCCGGCACCCCCGACTGCCCGTGGCCCCGGTAGTGCCAGCGCAGCACCCGCTGGTTCTGCCGCAACACCGGCAGCAGGTACTTCCAGACGAAGCCGTCACAGCCCAGCCCGTCGCACAGCACCGCCGACGGCTCGCCGTCGCCCTGGACCTGGAACCACAGATCGGCCCCGGGGTCGGTCTGCAGAAAGTCCTGGCGGAAGTAGCTCACGTGACGGGCACCTCGGCCTCGTCCTTGTCCTCGTCGACGCCAGGGCGATCGAGCGCGTACTTGGCGATCTTCAGGATCAGGTTCGACCGGCTGATCCCCAGCTCCCGCGACAGCTTGCTCTTGTTGTAGCGGGTGCGGGTGAGGCCCTGGCTGATCATCTCGCGCTCGAGCGACTCGACCGCGTCGTTGAGCTTGCCGGCCAGCGCCATCGGGGTGCGGCTGGCCGACAGCATCGCTCCGTTGGTCGGGGCGACCGCGTCCTTGATCCGGCTGGAGATCAGGTCGCCGGGGATCACGTCCAGATCGCTGCCGAGGACCAGCAGCCGTTCGATCTCGTTCTCCAGCTCGCGGATGTTTCCCGGCCAGTGGTAGCCGGCGAGGATCGCCACCGCGTCCGGGCCCAGGCCGCGCGCCCGCTGCCCATCGCGGTGGTGCTTGCGGAAGAAGTGATCGATCAGGATCGGCAGGTCGTCTTTGCGATCGCGCAGCGGCGGCACCTGCACCCGGATGACGTTGATCCGGTAGTAGAGGTCCTCCCGGAACTCTCCCTTCTTCACCATCTCGGTGAGGTCCTTGTGGGTCGCGGCGATCACCCGCACGTTCACTTCCTTCAGCGCAGTGCCGCCGACCGGGATGAAGGCTCCCTCTTGCAGCACCCGCAGCAGCTTCACCTGCAGGGCAGGGGACATGTCGCCGACTTCGTCGAGGAAGAAGGTGCCGTTGTCGGCCACCTCGAACAGCCCCTTCTTGTCGCGCAGCGCGCCGGTGAAGCTGCCCTTGGTGTGGCCGAAGAGGGCGCTCTCGAGCAGGTTGTCGTTGAAGGCCGAGCAGTTCTGCACCACGAACGGCTTGTCCTTGCGCGGCCCGTTGTAGTGGATCGCGCGGGCGACCAGTTCCTTGCCGGTGCCCGAATCGCCGTTGATCAGCACCGTCGAGTCGCTGTTGCAGACCTTCTCCAGCAGCCGGAACACCTCGAGCATCGGGCCGGACTTGCCGATGATGTTCTCGAACTTGTAGCGATCCGACAGCTCGCTGGAGAGCGACTGGATCGTCTCGTCGCGGCGGGCGAGCTCGGCTTCGTAGTTGGCGATTTCGTTGACGCCGAACTCGAGCAGGTCGGAGATCTTCTCGACCTCGGCGACTGACATCAGCGGGATCCGCTCGACCGCGCGCTCGAGATCGGTGGCGCCGTTGTTGAGCTCGCGGATCTTGGTCTTGATCCGCTCGGACTCGGCCGGGCTGACTTCCTGCCGCACGAACCCTTCGACGAACAGCATCCCCTCGTACTCGCCGTTGATGTACAGCGGCGCGCCGACGATGTTGAAGCCGAGGTGGCAGTCGTGGAACTGGCTGCGGCGCAGCTTCCGGCTGGTCTTGAACTTGTCGTGGAGCACCCGCACCGAGCTGGTGCAGCGGTGGAAGCCTTCCTTCGAGAACAGCGACAGCCGGCAGAAGTCGTTGGGGGGAGGGGCGATCTGCCCTTTGCTCCACTCGAGCACCACCCCGTCTTTGGTGGCGAAGGTGAGCTCCGACCGCCACCACTTCCGCAGGATGTCCCGCAGCATGATGATCGTGTGGAGGTTCTGGTAACGGTCGAAATCCATCATGCGCTCCGAAGCGGGCCGCCTTGGGTCAGGACACCCAGGATGCGAAGTGTCCGATAACTAGCCGAAAAATGGCCTGGGAGCGACCGGAGATGAAGGGTCGAGTGGGGCGATGTGCGGATTGCGCGCTGACGCGGGGCAGATCAGGTATGCGTTGAAAGGATGCGGATCGTGGCCGGGACGGTGCGTGGGAGGACCCTCAAGGCGCCCAGACGCGCCGACGTGATCCGCCCCACCGCCGACCGGGTGCGCGAGTCGATCTTCAACGTGCTCGGGCAGACCTGCGAGGGGCTGACGGTGCTCGATCTGTTCGCCGGCACCGGGGCGCTGGCGTTCGAGGCGCTCTCCCGCGGAGCGACGAAGGCGGTGCTGGTCGACTCGGGCCGCGAGGCGCAGCAGCTGTGCCGGGAGAACGCCCAGGCGCTGGGCTTCACCCCGGTGGTCGAGGTGCTGCCGCTGCCGGCCGAGCGGGCGGTTGCGAAGCTGTCGGTGCGCGGAGATCGGTTCGAGCTGATCTTCGCTGATCCTCCCTACGCCCAGACCGCGGTCGACCACCTGCTCGCCTGGCTCACCGCCCACCCGCTGCTGACCGAAGGGGGACGGCTGGTGCTGGAGCACAGCAAGCACGAGACGGCGCCCGAGGCGGCCGGAGCGTTCACCCGGCTCGATCAGCGGGTCTTCGGCGAGACGGTGGTGTCGATCTTCGGCTCGGCTCGGTAACGCGCGCCTCGCCGGCGGCCGGGTCGCGGAGGGTGATCGGACCCCCGATCGGGGTGGTTCGCGCCTGCGAACGCGCGTCTCGCTGGCGCAGGGAAAGGACGGCGGGTGCGATCGCCAGCGGCCCGCTCGTTTGGCCTGGGCAGCCCGGGCTCAGCCACCTCCACCGCAGTCGGACCACCGACCGGGTGGTTCGGCGCTCTTCCTTGCGTGAGCCGCTCCACCCGCCAGTCCCGCGCCGAACGCTGTCGCGGACAGGTGGACAAAAGCCACCTCCTCGCAGCCCCCCGAGCCGGAGCGCAGACCGAGCCGGAGCGCAGACCGAGCCGAAGCCAGGAAGAGTCGCGGCCGGCCGGGTCGGTGGTCAGGGCGCGGTGGAGGTGGCTGAGCCCGGGCTACCCAGAACCT
>JAGSPQ010000423.1 GCA_018262385.1 Myxococcaceae bacterium
CGTCGGCCCCACCCTGGGCCAGGCGCCGATTGCCGACGGGGCGGCGCTGTCGAAAGCGGTCGAGGACTTCTACCGGGGCGCCACCCCCGAGCAGCTGCGCCAGGCGGTCAAGGCCGCCCAATCCGCCGGGCCTCACTCGGCGCGCTTTCACGAGATCGCCGCCGAGCTGGCGCTGCTGGAGGGCGACGACGGAGCCACCTTCGATCACCTCTCCGCCGCGCTGCTCGACACCAGCGACGACGCCGCCCAGCTGCACCTGCACAAGCTGTGTGCGCTCGAATGGAGCTTCGAGCAGCGCACCCGCGCAGTCGCCCTCTTCGGCCAGCTGGCCGAGCATCACCCCGACCCCCAGCTGCGCGCGCTCGCCTCCTGGCAGCTGGCCTACCTGCTCAACGGCGACGGCGACTTCACCGGCCGGGCCCAGGCGCTGGCCCGGATCCCCGGAACGCTCGACTTCGCGATCGTCGGCACCTGGGACAACGACAGCGGCAAGGGCTTCGATCTCGAGCTGGCCCCCGAGCTGCGGCCGGGGCTGGACGAGAAGTACGTCGGCCGCTCGCACCAGATGGGCTGGCGGCTCCACCCGCCCAACGACTCGCGCGGCCGGCTCGACCTTGGCGCGCTGATGTCTCCTTCCCGCTGGGCGGTGGCGTTCGCCCAGGCCAGGGTCGAAGCCGAGCAGGACGGCGACTACGAGCTGCGCCTGACCACCTCCGACCCGCTGAAGGTCTGGGTCGACGGCAAGCTGGCCTTCTCGGTCAGCGAGCTCGAGCGCAGCGTGTTCGATCACCTCGTCGTCCCGCTCAAGCTCACCCGCGGCCCGCACCGGGTGCTGGTGAAGAGCGCGCACCGCGACGACTCCTGGGTGCTCTCCGCCCGGCTGGTGGTGGCCGCGAAGGGCCAGCCGCCGCTGGCCAACCTCGCCGCGAAGGTGATCGCCACCCCCCACAGTCCCCCCGAGCTCGACTCGGCCCGGCTCCACCACCACCTGGTCGAGTGGGCGCACCTGGGCGCCGGGGGCAGCCACACCGTCCGCTTCGCCGACACGTTTGCCCGCGCGTTCCCCGACAGCCTCGCGGCCCGGCTCGATCAGACCGAGGCGCTCTGGTTCAACCAGGAACGCGGCCGCACCGCCGATCTGCTCTCGCTGCTCGACAAGGACGTGGGCGACGCGCTGCCGTTCATCCGGCTGCGGCAGGTGCGCTTCAACCAGCAGCAGGGAATGCGGCACAAGGCGCGCGCCGTGCTGCTCGAGCTGACCAAGGCGAAGCCGAACGTGCGCGAAGGGTGGGAGCTGCTGGCCGAGTACTACCGCAGCGAGTCGTGGACCGAGGACGAGCTGAAGACCCTCGAGCAGCTGCAGGCCCGCTTCCCGATCTCCCCCAGCGATCGGTTCGACTCCGCGCGCGCGCTGCAGCGCCACGGCCGGCGGGCGGCGGCGATCGCCGAGTACCGGCAGGTGCTGAAGGCGATTCCCTACCACAGCGAATCGCTCAAGCGGCTGGCCGAGCTCGCGCTCGAGGCGGGAGAGCTCGACGAGGCCCAGGCGCAGCTGCGCAAGCGGCTGAGCGCCTGGCCCACCGACTACCCCAGCTGGATCTCGCTCTCCGAGGTCCGGCGCCGGAAGCTCGACTCGCCCGGAGCGCACCAGGCGCTGGCCACCGCGATGGCCCTCAACCCCGACGCCTCGCTCGCCTACCAGGCCGACGGCAACCTGTTCTGGACCGACGGCCAGCGGGAGCAGGCGATCGCCAGGTGGCGCGAGGCGCTCGCCCACAACCCGGACGACGAGCGGCTGGCCAACCGGCTCGACTACGTCGCGCCCGAGGCGAAGGGCCCCTGGGCGGCGGACGTGCCGGACGAGTCGGCGCTGGAGGCGGCGGTGGCGCTGCGGACCAAGGTCAAGCCCCGGCCGGGCGCCGACGTCGCCTACCTGCTCGACCACGAGGTGACCCAGCTCAACTCCGACGGCAGCAGCATCAACGTCGTCACGATGGTGATGCACGCCTTCAACCCCGCCGGCCGCGACCGGCTGGTGCGGCAGAACGTGTCGGGCGCCGGGCGGGTGAGGATGCTCGCCTCCTACTCGGTGGACGAGAAGGGCGCGCGCACCGAGGCGGCCTCCGAGCGGGGGCGCAGCGTGCTGTTCCGCGGGCTGCAGCCGGGCTCGACGGTGGTGATGCAGTACCGGGTCGACTCTCCCCCCGCCGGCTACCTCTCGCGCTATCTCACCAAGAGCTGGAGCTTCCAGGGCGTGGGCGACCAGCGGGTCTTCAGCCAGTTCGTGATGTGGGTCCCCGCCGGCACCGAGCTGCACGAGCGGAAGGTCGGCACGGTGGAGCGCGAAGAGAGCAAGCACGACAACCAGCTGCGGCTGCAGTGGACCTCGACCGACGTGCCGCCGCTGATTCCCGAGCCGGGGATGCCGACGGTCGCGGAGCTGGCGGCGAACATCAAGCTGTCGACCGTGCCCGACTGGTCGGTCTGGCTGTCCTGGGAACAGGCGCTGCTCGACGGCGCCTTCCGCGACAGCCCCGAGACCGACGCGGTGGCCCGGCAGCTGGGCCAGGGCAACCCGGACGAGAAGACCCGCTTCAACCGGATCCACGAGTACGTGATGCAGGAGATCCGCTACCAGCAGGACTACGAGAGCTTCATCGCCGGGGTGAAGCCGCACCCCGCTCCGATGACGCTCGAGCGGAAGTACGGCGACTGCAAGGACAAGGCGGTGCTGTTCATCACCCTCGCCCGCAAGCTGGGGCTCGACGCCCACTTCGCGCTGGTCCGCACCCGCGACGCCGGGCCGGTGGATCAGGACGTGCCGATGCAGCAGTTCAACCACGCAATCGTCTACGTGCCCGAGCAGAAGGGGTTCCCCTCGGCCCGCTTCTTCGACCCCACCGCCGACGCGCTCGACCTGGCGGCGGTGCGCAGCGACGACACCGGCACCCGCGCGCTGGTGTTCGACCCGAAGAACAACGTCCACACCTGGCGGGAGATCCCCTTCCAGGCCCCCGAGCTGAACTCGGATTCGTTTGACCTCAAACTGTCGCTCGATGCCCAGGGCGGCGCGGCGGGGACGATCACCATGTCCGGGGTAGGCCGCACCGGCTCGGTGCTGCGCCGCACCGCCCGCAACGCCGAGACCACCGCCCAGTTCCTCCAGCGGGTCTCGGGCGCGCTGCTGCCCGGCTCGGCGAGCTCGGAGGCGAAGGTGGTGGAGGTGAAGTCGCTGACCGCGCCGGCGGTGCTGCAGACGAAGGTGTTCTCTGCGGCCTTTGCGCGCAAGGAGGGCGACACCTTCCGGGTGCGGATCCCCTCCGACTGGAGCCCGCGCCAGTCCTACAACCTCGCCACCCGCCGCCACCCGCTGGTGCTCGGCTCGCCCACCCAGTACGTGACCCGCACCGAGCTGGCGCTGCCCGACGGGATGCAGGTGAAGAAGCTGCCCCAGGCCGGCGGGGTCGATTCCCCCTGCCTGAGCTACCAGCGGTCGGTGAAGCTGGCCCCCGACGGGAAGAGCGTCGAGGTGAAGCAGGAGGTGAAGGTGAAGTGCGAGCGGATCTCGTCGGCCGAGTACCAGGAGTACCGCGGCCGCGCCGAGGAGATCGCCCGGATCCTCGAGGACGAGCTGGTGCTGGGAGGGGTGGGGAAGACCACCGCCCGCGCCCAGGCCAAGTGAGCCGCTGCCTCGCACCGTGGCTGCTGGCCAGCGCGGTGCTCGCCCTGGGTGGCTGCCAGTGTCTGGAGCCGGTGGCCGAGGTGACGCCCGACGCCGGGAAGGACGGCGGCGCCGATGCGGGCCGGCTCGATGCGGGGACGGACGCAGGCGCGGCAGGCTGCACCACCGCGGCGGACTGCGCCGGCCCCCCCGGGCAGTCGCTGTGCAGCTTCGGCACCGACGCCGGCTACAGCTGCATCGATCGCCGCTGCGTCTTCGAGTGCCGCCAGGGCCGCTCGTGCACCTTCGATGCGGGCGCCTCCTGCCTCGACTGCACCGTGCCTTCCGGCACCGCCTGCCTCACCCTCGGCTGCGGCGCGGCGGTGATGCAGGGCCAGGTCGAGGCGAGCACCTCCGCCTGCCAGCTCGGCTTCACCGACCTGATGCTGGTGCCGCAGGGCGGCTGCCAGTGGGAGGTGAGCGACGCCACCGGGGCCCGGGGGACGATGACCCACGTCGGCAGCGGGCAGTACGTCGGCCAGTTCGCAGGACTGGGCACCTGCGTGGGGGTCAGCCTCTTCACCCAGGTCGAGCGGGTGCTGTTCAGCTGCGAGGGCTGTCAGTTCGTGCTGCGAATCTAGATTCCGCGCAGCGCCCCGGTGGCGGTGCCGACCATCTCCCGCGCCAGCTCGATCAGCCGGTCGATCGTCCGGGCGATCGCGCTCACCGGGTGGGGCAGCCGGGGGAAGCGGGGGGCGGTGGTCCTCGCCTGGGCGAGCACCAGGCCGATCGCCTCCAGCTCGGCGGCGCTCATCACCCGCTGCAGCTCGGGGAAGAAGTGCTGTTCCTCGTGCTCGAAGTGGCGGCGGACCAGGTCGGCCAGCACGTTGAGCACCGCGTCCAGCTTCACCTCGCGGCGCTCGGCGAGGGCGGGCAGCGCGAGCAGCCCCTCGAGGTGCAACAGGGTGATCTTGATCAGGTCGTGCTCTTCGGTGTTCTCCAGCACCTGCTTGCCCAGCACCGGGGTCCGCTCGGAGGCGGGCTTGTAGACGTAGCGCTCTTCGATCGAAGCGTGCACCGAGA
>JAGSPQ010000424.1 GCA_018262385.1 Myxococcaceae bacterium
CGGGGCGTCGGCGGGGTGCTCGCCGACCCGGCCGCGGCCGAGGCCCGCAACACCGGCAAGCCGGCCGGGGTGATCCACCTCGCCGACCTCACCTCGCACGACAGCGACTACCGCGCCGCCACCAAGCGGGTGCTGGCGATGGCGAACAAGGCCGGCCCCGAGGCCGAGCTGTTCGTCACCGTCGCCGGCCTCGGCGGCCGCCTCTCCGCCGCCGGCGGAGGACGCGAGTCGCTGGGCCAGGTCGGAGCGCTCGCCTTCACCCGCGCCCTCGCCCAGGAGTGGCCCGACGCGGTGGTGAAGGCGATCGACGTCGAGCTCGCGCTCGGCGCCGAGGCGATCGCCCAGGCGCTGTTCGACGAGCTGGTGTCCGCAGATCGCCGGGTCGAGGTCGGCTACTCGAGCGGCGGGCGGGTCACCTCCGAGCTGAAAGAGGCGAAGGTCTCGGGGCCGGTGGCGGCGGCGCTCGACGCCCAGTCGGTGGTGCTGGTGACCGGCGGCGCGAAGGGGCTGGGGCTCAAGTTCGCCCGCGCGCTGGCCTCGAAGTACCACTGCGCGGTGGTGCTGGCGGGCCGCTCGCCGGGCAGCGACGAGACGGCGAAGGCCTGCGCCTCGGTGAAGACCGGCGGCGCGCGCGAGTGCAGCTACCAGGTGCTCGACGTCCGCTCGGGCAAGAGCGTGACCGACGGAGTGGCGGCGGTGAAGGCGGCGTTCGGAAAGCTCGACGCGATCGTCCACGCGGCGGGGGTGATCGCCGACTCGCTGGTCGCCAAGAAGGACGCGGCGGGAATCGACGCCGTGCTCGAGCCGAAGGTCGGCGGCGCGCTGGCGCTGCTCGACGCGGCCTCGGCGCTGAAGCTGTTCGTCGGCATCGGCTCGTGGGCCGGCCGGTTCGGCAACGCCGGGCAGACCGACTACGCCTCGGCGAACGCGATGCTCGCCGCGCTCTCGCAGCGCTCGCGGCCGTCGGTGCGCTGCGTGACGATCGACTTCCCGCCCTGGGAAGACAGCGCGATGGCGCAGAAGATCCCCGGCTTCAAGAAGCGCGAGATGCTCGAGCAGGGCGTCACCTTCCTCACCGACGAAGAGGGGCTCGCCAGCTTCCTCACCGAGGTCGAGCGGGGCACCGGCGAGGTGCTGATCGGCCGCGAGGTCACCGCGCCGCGCGCCCACCACGTCTCGCACTTCCCGATCTCGCGCCTCAACCACCTCTACCTCGACGATCACCAGATGGCCGGCCAGCGGGTGCTGCCGCTCGCCGCCGCGGTCGATCACCTCGCCGCCGCCGCGCTCGACGCCCGCGGCGCCACCGGCCCGTTCAGCCTCGAGGACTTCAAGCTGGTCAAGCCGGTGCTGGTGGCCGACACCGTCTGGCTCTCGGCCGACGTCACCCAGACCGCCGACGGCCAGCGCGTCACCCTGCGCAACGGCACCGCCGACAGCTACCGCGGGGTGGTGCGCCCGGCGGTGGACGCCGCGCAGCTGCCGCAGCTGGCGCAGGTCCCCGCCTGGGACACGCTGCCGCTGACGCTCGAAGACTTCTACTCGGGCTTCACCTTCCACGGCCCGCGGCTGCGGGGGATCGTCAACATCGAGGGCCTCACCCAGACCGGAGTGAGCGGCTGGGTGAAGGGCTGCCGTCCGTCGGACTGGGTGAAGGAGCCGCTGCGCAGCGAGTGGACGGTCGACCCGCTGCTGCTCGACTCGAGCTTCCAGCTCGCCGGCTACTGGGCGTGGGTGAAGCACCAGCGCGCGGGCTTCCCGCTCGGCTTCAAGCGCTTCACCCAGCTGCACCCGTTCGGCGCCGCGCCGGTGTTGTGCACCGCCGCCTTCGAGGCCGCCTCGGGCGACGTGATGCGCGGCACGCTGGCGTGGACGGACGCGAGCGGCAAGCTGCTGGCGGTGATGGAAGGGGTCGAGGCGGAGTTCAAGCAGCGCGATCCCCAGTTCGTCGCCGCGGCGGCGAAGAAGGCGGCGCCCGAGGTGGCGGCTCCTCCCACGGCCGACGCGCCGGGCCGCATCGGGGCGGCCGACGAGTCGACCTACCGGTTCGACAAGTTCCCCGAGTACGAAGAGCTGCAGGAGCGGATCCAGATGGCGGCGGCGTTCGGGTTGAAGAACCCGTACTTCAGCGTCCACGAGGCGATCTGCGGCGACACCACGGTGGTGAACGGGAAGGAGATGATCAACTTCTCCTCCTACAACTACGTCGGCAACTCTGGGGACCCGGTGGTCTCGGCGGCCGCGAAGGCGGCGATCGACAAGTACGGCACCTCGGTCTCCGCCAGCCGCGTCGCCTCGGGCGAGAAGCCGCTGACCGGAGAGCTCGAGCGGGAGCTGGCGCGCTTCTTCGGCACCGAGTCCTCGCTGGTGTTCGTCTCGGGCCACGCGACCAACGTCACCGTGATCGGCCACCTCGTCGGCCCGGGAGATCTGATCCTCCACGACGCGCTCGCCCACGACTCGATCATCGGCGGCGCGAAGCTGTCGGGCGCCAAGCGCCGGCCCTTCCCCCACAACGACTTCGACGCGCTCGACCGCGCGCTCACCTCGCTGCGGCCCCACTACCGCCGGGTGCTGGTCTGCATCGAGGGCACCTACTCGATGGACGGCGACATCCCCGACCTGCCGAAGTTCATCGCGGTGAAGAAGAAGCACCAGGCGCTGCTGCTGGTCGACGAGGCGCACTCGGCCGGAGTGATCGGCAAGACCGGCCACGGCATCGGCGAGTACCACGACGTGGTCCGCAGCGACGTCGACCTCTGGATGGGCACGCTGAGCAAGTCGTTCGCCAGCTGCGGCGGCTACATCGCCGGCACCACCGCGCTGGTCGAGTACCTCAAGTACACCACCCCCGGCTTCGTCTACTCGGTGGGGATCAGCCCTCCGAACGCGGCGGCGGCGCTGGCGGCGCTGCGGCAGCTCGAGGCCCACCCCGAGCGGGTGAAGAAGACCCAGGACAACGCGAAGCTGTTCCTCAAGCTGCTCAAAGAGCGCGGCATCGACACCGGGATGTCGAAGGACTCGGCGGTGGTGCCGGCGATCGTCGGCAACTCGGTGCTCTGCCTGCAGCTGTCCGACTCGCTCAAAGACCGGGGGATCAACGTGCAGCCGATTCTCTACCCGGCGGTGGAAGAGCACCTCGCCCGGCTGCGCTTCTTCGTCAGCTCACTGCACAGCGACGAGCAGCTGAAGAAGACCGCCGAGATCGTCTCGGAAGAGCTCAAGCGGCTGACCCGCGAGATGGAAGCCGTGGCTTGATTTTGAAGTTTCGAAACGCAGTCCTCATGGAAAAGGCAAACCGATGACCTCCACCCGCGAAGAAGTCGAAGTCGGCTACGACATCTCGAACGAGTTTTTCCGCCTCTGGCTCGACGAGCGGATGCACTACACGTCGGCCGTCTTCGACGAGAAGAACACCACCCTCGAGCAGGCGCAGGTGAACAAGAGCCGGATCCTCGCCGACTTCGGCGAAGTGACCCCCGACTCGCTGGTGCTCGACATCGGCTGCGGCTGGGGCGCCAACCTCGAGTACCTCGCGCTCGACCGGAAGGTGAAGCGCTCGCACGGGATCACCCTCTCGCGCGCGCAGCACGACGAGCTGACCGCGCGGAAGCTGCCGGGCGTCACCACCTGGTGCGTCGACTACAAGGACTACGCGCCGGCCGAGAAGTACGACGCGCTGGTGTCGATCGAGATGATCGACCACCTCGTCTCGCCCAAGCAGCAGCAGGAAGGGCTGGCGGTGCCGATCTACCGCGAGTACTTCAACAAGCTCGCCACCTGGGTGAAGCCCGGCGCGTGCTTCGGCTTCCAGGCGATCTTGCGCAACCGGGTGCCCCGCACCCGCAAGGACCTCGAGGATCTGAAGTTCACCGCCGACGTCATCTTCCCCGGCGGGCTCAACCCGCGGCTGGAAGAGCTGGTCACCGCCTGCGGCCAGAGCTGGGAAATCATCGAGCTGAAGACCCGCCGTGAGGACTACGGCAAGACCACCGCCGAGTGGCTGCGCCGCTTCCGCCTCAACGAGAAGAAGATCAAAGAGAAGTGGGGCGCGCTGAAGATGAGCGACGGCGAGACGGTGTGGAACAACTACGAGCGCTACCTGTCGACCTGCGTGCGCGCGTTCGCCAACCACTGGTCTTCCGACGTGCAGATGAAGCTCCGCCACATCGCGTGAGCAAGGGCTGGATCGCCGCCGCGGTCGTCTTCTTCTTTTTCTCCTGCTGCCTCGGCGGGGTGGTGATGGCCGGGCTGATGGGCCCGGAAGGGATCCACAGCCAGGAGTGGAAAGAGGCGTTCGGCCCCGGGGATGCGGGGCCATGAGCGCCGCTGGCTATAGTCGCCGCGTGCGTCCCTTCCTGCCGGTGCTCGGGCTGTCCCTCCTCCTCCTGGCTGGCTGCGCCGACAGCTCCCCTCCTCCGGGCGCGGTGTTCGCCTGCTCGGGGACGCTGTGCCCCGCCAACTACCAATGCCGAGACGGGTACTGCTTCCCGCTGGGCGGCGATGGCGGGTGCGTGCCGCGGGGCTGCACCGGGGACCTCAACTGCGGAGAGATCTCCGACGGCTGCGGCGGCACGGTGCAGTGCGGCGAGTGCGCTGCGCCGAAGACCTGCGGGGGTGGCGGGAAGCCGAACGTCTGCGGCTGCACCGGCGGCTCCGAGCAGTCGCTGTGCAGCGACGCCGGCTTCACCTGCGGCGCCCACTCCCTCACCGACCACTGCGGCGTCGAGCGCGCGGTCA
>JAGSPQ010000425.1 GCA_018262385.1 Myxococcaceae bacterium
TCGCGCGGCGACGACTTCTCGACCGGCTTGCTCTCGCCTTCGTGCTTCGGCTCGTCGGCGTGGCGGGCCCGGAAGTCGACCCGCGGGCGCTTCTCGACCTGCGGCTTCTTCTGGTCCCGCTCGCGGGGCGCGCCGCCTCCGGTCTTCTGGGCCACCCGCTCGTCGATGTACTGATCGAGGTGACGCAGCAGCGCGTCCAGCCCCTGGGCCACCTTCGGGTCATCGAGCAGCTCGAGGATCCGCTGCTTGATCGCCCGGTGACCGCCCCTGGGGGGCTCGTGCCGCGCCGGCTCGTGCGGCGAGGGGGCCGCGACGGGAGCAGGGGTGTAGGCAAACTCCTTCGCCTCGATCGGGCCCGGATCCAGCCGCTCGAGCGCGTCGATCACCAGCTGCGGCTTGCCGTGGAACGCGATCACCTTGCCCTTCACCAGCAGGTAGTCGTCGTCCCGGAACGAGGTCTCGGCCGACTCGACGCCGTCGAAGATCCGCGAATCGACTTCCCCGGTCTTGTCCACCAGGGCGAGGGTCAAGAACGTCTTCCCGGCCCGGCTGGTGACCTTCTCTTTCCCGGCGGCCTTGAAGACCGTATGGACCGCGTCCCCGATCTTCAGGTCGCGGGCGTAGATCTTCCGGATCTTCTCTTCGCTTGAATTCGCCGCAGCTTCGTCAGTCTGGCTCACAGTGCGGCCTTATACGCCTTTCCACTAGGATGCGACCCCCATGAATCTGCTGCTCGCCCTGCCACTGCTCCTGCTGTCGGCCGACAAAGAACCCGCCAAGGAGGCCCCCAGGGACCCGCCGTGGGCCCTGGCTGCGGAGGACGAGGGGATCAAGATCTACGCCCGCCAGCGAGAAGGGGAGTCGATCGCCCAGATGAAGGCGATGGGGGTGATCGACGCGACCCCGCATGAGGTGTGGAAGGCGATTCGCGACTACCCGAACTACCCGAAGACGATGCCCTACACCGAGGAGTCGAAGGTGATCGCCCGAGAGGACGGCGACAAGACCATCTGGTTCTACTCGGTGGTCAACGCCCCGCTGGTCGACCGCCGCGACTACGTGATCAAGATCATCGATTCGTCGGACTGGAAGGACGGCGCCGGGTTCCTCAAGGTCACCTGGACCGGGTGGAACGAGAAGGACAAGGGGATGCCCGAGAAAGACGGCTACGTCCGGGTGAAGATCAACGACGGCTACTGGCTGCTCGAGCCGCGCGAGGCAGGCAAGAAGACCTTCGCCACCTATTACGTCTACACCGACCCGGGCGGCTCGCTGCCGAAGTGGATCGCCAACAAGGCCAACGGCACCGCGGTGCCCAACGTGTTCGCCGCGATTCGCAAGGTGGTCACCGACGATCGGGCGAAGGCCGCCGCCGCCCCGAAGCCCGCGCCTGCACCCGAGCCCGAGAAGAAGTAGCGACCGTCAGGGCTTCTTCTTGCGCGCGGCGAGGGTGGTGATCTTGAACAGCACCGAGACGACCGCGAACATCGTCGCCCCTCCGAGCAGCCAGGAGCCGGTGACGAGGAGGTAGAAGCCGATGATCGACAGCACCAGCGCGCCGAACACCCAGCCGCGCAGGGTGCTGGAGTGTCCGCGGGCGACGTTCACTTTCTTCGCCGTCACCAGCAGCGGAATGGTGCCGGCCTTGCGCTGAAGGGTGGCGCCCTCTTCGAGCACCTCGTCCTCCGGCTCGACCAGCCCGAGGACGTAGGCGGTCTTCACCTCTTCGAGGCTGCCGTAGGTCAGCTCGCCGTCCTTGTTCTTCACCGTGTACTTCATGAGAGCTCCGCGCAGATCTGCTCTGCGATTCTCAGGCCATCGATCCCGGACGACACGATCCCGCCTGCGTAGCCGCAGCCCTCGCCGCCCGGGTACAGCCCCTTCATCGACACCGACTGCAGCTTCTCGTTCCGGGTAATCCGCAGCGGAGCGCTGGTGCGCGACTCCACCCCGATCAGGATCCCGTTCTCGCTGGTGAAGCCGCGCATCTTCTTCTCGAAGCCCTTCAGCGCCGCCTTGAGCGAGCGGGTGAGCGCCTCGGGGAACAGCCGGTTGAGGTCGGCGTGGGCCAGCCCCGGACGGTAGGTGGTGCCGCCCGGCTTCTTCTTCAGCGTGCCGGCCAGGTAGTCGGGAATCGTCTGGGCCGGGGCGAAGAACTTCCCGCCTCCCAGCTCGTAGGCCTTCTTCTCCCAGTGACGCTGGAACTGCAGGCCGGCGAGCGGGCCGGTGAAGCC
Source organism: Myxococcaceae bacterium (assembly GCA_018262385.1). Taxonomy (GTDB): domain Bacteria; phylum Myxococcota; class Myxococcia; order Myxococcales; family Myxococcaceae; genus JAGSPQ01. Next base: position 2,235 of record JAGSPQ010000425.1, read on the forward strand.
TTCGCGGGCGAAGTCGTCCACCGAGACCGAGACGACGATCCCCGCGTTCGCGTACTTCGCGTTGCGGTGCGAGTTGCTCATTCCGTTGGTGCACTGGTAGCCGTCTTCGGTCGGAGTGGGGACCACGATCCCGCCCGGGCACATGCAGAACGAGTAGACCCCGCGCATCTCTCCGGCCACTTCGAGGTTCTCGGCCAGCTTGTAGTCGGCGGGCGGCAGCTTGGAGTTCTTCGCCGCCCGATCGCCGTACTGGATCGCGTTGATCATCGACTGGGGATGCTCGGCGCGAAAGCCGATCGCGAACGGCTTGGCCTCGATGAACACCCGGCCGTCGGCGGCGAAGCGCTCGTAGAGCTCGCGGGCGGAGTTGCCGACCACCAGCACCACCCGGTCGCTGTGCAGCTCGGAGCCGTCGCGCAGCTTGACCCCGCTGACCCGATCGCCGTCGTAGAGCAGATCGTCGACCCGGGTGTTGAAGCGCACTTCGCAGCCGCGGGCGACCAGCTCCAGCCGCAGCTTCTCGACCGCGAACGGCAGCAGGTCCGAGCCGATGTGCGGCTTGCCTTCGATCAGGATCCGATCCGGCGCGCCGAACCTGGCGAAGGTCTCGATCACCTTGCGCACGTGCGGGTGGTTGATCCGGGTCGAGAGCTTGCCGTCGGTGTACGCGCCGGCCCCGCCCTCGCCGAAGTTCATGTTGCTCTCTTCCATCAGCGTCCCGTCGCGCATCAGCTTCGCCACGTCTTTGCGGCGCTGGACCACGTCGGTGCCCCGCTCGAGCAGGATGCTCTTCACTCCCCGCTCGATCAGCGCCAGCGCGCAGAACAGCCCGGCCGGCCCGGTGCCGATGATGATCGGCCGCTGCTCGGGCTGCTTCTTCACCGGCGGAAGCTCGGGCAGCGGCTCCTCCACCGTCGCCACTTCCGGGGGCAGGCTGCTGGGCTGCTTGCCGGCCGCCAGCTCGACCTCGACGGTGTAGATGTACCGCGGGCTGTTCTTCTTGCGGGCGTCGAGCACCTGCCGCACCACCCGCACCGAGGCCAGATCGGAGACGGTGACGCCCAGCTTCTCTGCCGCCCGCGTCGACAGCAGGGTGTTCGGCTCGTCCAGCCAGAGGCCCAGGTTGTTGATCCGGTATGCCAAGAGGGGGTCCTTATAAACGACCGAAACGGCTTCCGAAGGTGGATAGCGCGCTTCGCACCCCGAAACAGCTTCAGCCCGGTAGGTGCGTAGCGGTTTACGCACTGTTTTGGAGGGGCCCGAATTCAGCCTGTCCAATCAATGGCTTGAGACGGGGGTTTCCATGGCATGGCGGGTGCTGATGTCCCCCCGAAAGTAGAACTCACACCGGGGAGGATCATGAGCACGGACAAGAAGGGTACCAAGATTCTGGCGCGCACGTTCTTCACTCAGCTGCGGGCGGGGAGCTACACTCCGAACCAGATTCTGGACATCGCGACCGAGCTCATCGACCTGGTGACGAATGATTTGAAGGACGCCACCCCGAAGGCTCCGGTGGAAGAGAAGTCGGCCGAGGTTCGGCACTGATAGAAGTGAAGTAAGGCCCACGGGCGCGCGACAGGTTCCGGACTGGCTCCGGTGCTTGGCGCCCGATGGGAAGCGGTAGGAACCCGGCCTGGTGCCGGGTTTTTTATTTTCCGAGGTGGCGTGCGCGCGCTGCCGCCGCCGAGACCACCAGCATCCCGAAGGTCATGCTGGAGAACACCAGGCTGTTGCTCCAGCTGATGGTGATCGCCAGCAGCCCCAGCGCGGCGGCGAAGACCAGCACGTCGACCGGCCACGGGCGCTTCTTCTCGTGCATCAGCACCCCGGCGCAGATCGTCAGCGGGGTGCCGACCATCACCTGCCGCTGCACCGCCTCGAGGTTCTGCAGCACCACGTCGGCGTTGTGCACCAGCACCGCGGCGAAGATCACCGTCGTGCCGATCGCCAGCACCAGCACGCCGCCGGCGGCCGCGTCCTTGGTCAGCCGCGCCTTCTCGTCGAACTGCTGGATCGCCAGGTCGACCAGCTGCTCGAGGGCGCTGTTGAGCATCTCGGCGAACAGCACCAGCAGCACGCAGAAGATCAGGGTCACCTTCTCGGCGAGGCCGAGCGGAATGCCGGCGCCGACCAGGCCCACCAGCACCGCCGAGATGATGTGCATCCGCATGTTGCGCTGGTGCACCACGGTGTGGATGAGCCCGTTCCACGCGTAGATCACCGAGGCGAAGAACGTGCTCGGGCGTGGGGTGCGGAAAGGTGACGGAGTCTTCGACACGCCCTGGCGCGTTAGCACAGCTGCTTCGGAACCGGCAGAATCGGCTGTCATGCGCGCACTGGGGTTGATCTGCATCGGAGTGTTGGCGGGCTGCGCGGTCCAGGCGCCATTCGACGAGCCGATCACCTCGGAGCTCGAGCAGGGGCTGGGCGAGCCAGTCCTCACCGATGCGGGCTTCTCTTTTCCTTCGTGGGAAGAGCGGGTCATCTACGTGCTCACCAACCG
>JAGSPQ010000426.1 GCA_018262385.1 Myxococcaceae bacterium
CGGCGAACGAGTGGCCGCACACGTTGCGCCACAGCTTGAGGTCCCGCGGATCGAGGATGTCGTGGGAACAGCCGGGGCACTCGCCCCGCCGCCGCTCGGCCATCCGCCGCACGTAGCCGGGCCGGGCCAGCCGCAGCCACCCGCGCCGGAGCCGGCCCCACCCCAGCTCGATGCGGAAGAAGAAGCCGCCCCCTGGCTGAATCGAGTCGATCGGCACGCCGCGCGGATCTTCTGGCTGGGCCTGCGACGTGCGCAGCTGGGTCGCGAGTTCGAGAGCCAACGGGTTCGAGGATACTCTTCCTCGATTGGGTGAGCGAGGCATGAAAGCCGCCGCGGCGTGGGTCCGCTTCTCGGAGCGCCGGGCGCTGACGTTGCTGGCGTTGGGGACGGCGATCGCGGCGCTCGGGGGCTACGGCACGGTGCGCCTCTACTCGGACCTGCGCACCGACGCCGCCGAGCTGCTCCCGGGCGGGGCCCGCAGCGCCAGGGACGCCGCGGTGGTGGCGGAGCGCGTGGGCAGCTGGGCCGAAGAGACGGTGGCCCTCTACGGGCCCGAGCCCGAGGCGCTCCGCCGCTTCGCCGACGCGCTGGCTCCCAGGCTGAGCGCCATTCCCGGAGTGGTCGCCTCGGTGGAGTACCGGGTAGACGAAGTGCAGCGCTTCTTCCACGAGCGGCGGTGGCTGTTTCTGAGCACCGCGGATCTGCAGGAGCTGCGCGACCGGCTCGACCGGATGGACAAGACGACCATCGACGCCGCGATCGAGCGGATCTCCGCCGCGAACCGCGGCACGGTCGAGCTGTTCGAGCGCTTCCCCGACGGCTACTTCCTGCGCGAGACCCAAGATCCGGCGGGACGCCCCACCCATGCGCTGGTGATTCGGGTGCGGCTCGCCGGCAACCCGAACGACTACCCGCGCCTGGAGACGCTCGACCGCGAGGTGCGCAAGGCCGCGGCCGCGCTGAAGGCCGAGCGCACCGCCGAGCCGATCTCGATCGCGTACGGCGGCTACGTGGCGTCGACGAAGTTCGAGCATGACGGGCTCCTCGAGGACCTGGTGGTCGCCACCACGCTGGTGATGCTCGCGGTCGCCCTGGTGATCGCCCTCTACTTCCGCACCGCGAAGGCGGTGATCGTGATCGGCGTGCCGCTGCAGGTCGGCACGCTCGCCGCGTTCGGGCTCGCCGACGTGGCGGTCGGCCACGTGAACTCCAACACCGCGTTCCTCGGCTCGATCGTGATCGGCAACGGCATCAACGCGGGGCTGATGCTCTTCGCCCGCTACGCCGAGGAGCGCCGCCGTGGCGAGGCGCCGGGGCTCGCGATGATCACCGCGGTCGGGACCACCTGGCTCGCCACCCTCACCGCCAGTCTCGGGGCAGGGATCGCCTACGGCTCGCTGATCGTCACCGACTTTCGTGGCTTCAAGCAGTTCGGGATCATCGGGGGCATCGGGATGGCGGTGTGCTGGCTGGCGACCTACGCCTTCCTCCCCGCGCTGGCGCTGGCCTGGGAGCGGCGGGGCACGCTGATCGCGCCCCACTCCCGCGGCCACCGCGGCTGGCTGATCGACCCGATCGCCGCGCTGATCGAACGCCGCCCGCGGCTGATCGCGGTGGTGGCGATGGGGCTCGGCGTCGCCTCGACGTTCTTCGTGGCGCGCTTCGCGATGGACCCGATGGAGTACGACTTCGGCAAGCTGCGCGACTCGCGCGCGCTCGACGACGGCGGCCCCCAGTTCTGGGAGGACGCGGTGTTCGGCGGGCACCATGATCCGTGCGTGGTGCTCGCCGCCGACGAGCGCGAGGCCCGCGAGGTGGCGGCCGGCTACGAGGCCCACCGCGCCGTGGCGAAGCATCGGACCATCGGGCGGGTCGTCTCGATCGCCAGCTTCGTGCCCAGCGATCAGCCGGCGCGCCTGAAGCTGCTGCAGGAGCTGCGCAGCTACGCCACCGAGGAGAACCTGCGCATCCTCTCGGACAAGTCGCGCCAGAAGGTGTTGCCGCTGATCCCTCCCCCTGACCTGGGCCCCTTCACCGCCGCCGAGCTCCCCGCCCAGGTGCGCGCCCGGCTCACCACCGCCGACGGGGCGATCGGCGCCCCGGTGCTCGTCTACCCGGCGGACTGGGTCAGCGTCTGGGACGGCCGCCACGCCCTCAAAGTGGCCGAGGACCTCCGCACTGCGCCCCTGCGCGACGACCTGCCGCGCGCCAGCTCGCTGCTGCTCTTCGCCGACATTCTCGAGGCGATCGCGAAGGACGGGCCGTTGGCGGTGGGGGTCTCGTTCGCCGGCGTGGTGCTGCTGGTGCTGGTGCTGTTCCGCGCCGGCTCGCGCGAGGGCCTCAAGGACGCCGCGCTGGTGGTGGCGTCGCTGGTCGCGGGCGTCCTCCTGTTCGGCGGGGCTGCGGGCGCGCTGGGGATCAAGCTCAACATGCTCAACTTCATCGCCCTGCCGATCACCTTCGGCATCGGGGTCGACTACGGAGCGAACGTGGTGCAGCGGCGGCGGCAGACGGGCGCCAGCGTCGGCGAGTGCCTGCGCACCACCGGCGGAGCGGTGATGCTCTGCTCCCTCACCACCGTGATCGGCTACTCGTCGCTGCTGGTGGCGCACAACCAGGCGCTGAGGTCCTTCGGCATCCTCGCCTGCCTCGGGGAGCTGGCGACCCTCACCGCCGCGCTGCTGGTGGTGCCGCTGTTCGGGCGGTGGAAGTGAGTCACCCTGCCAGGTGCTGAACGAGTCCGGACTCCCCGTCCCCCCTACGTGGATTTCGAGTCGCTCCGCCCGGTACATCGAGTCGTCTGAGGACACCTCCGATGACCAGGGGTTGATTACACTCGCCTGATGGTTCTTCGCAGTCTGGTGGTTCTCTGTCTGCTCCTTCACGCTCGGCCGGCCGAGGCGGGCTGTGGCGGCCTGCGGGGAGAAGCGCTGGCCAGTTGCCTCGATGCTGATCGGCGAATGCTCGAGAACTACCAGGCGCAATCGAAGCAACTCGAAGCGATCACCCTGCACTACACGTTCAATGGAAAACCGTTCACCATCACCGGGATGCACCTGGCCGGAAACCTGAACCACGACATCTGCGGCGAGAAGAAGAAGCCGGGGGTCTACGTCCAGCTGGATCCGTTGACGAAGAAGGCCTTCGAGACGAAGCACTGCGCGACGATCAAGACGTTCAAGCCCCGCAACAGCTTCGTCGTCGCGCACGGCGAGTATTCACACAGCACCCTGCGGCTCAGCGGCAACTACTGGTGTGGCCTGAAGGTTGGCGCCTGGGTCACCCTCGACGAGAAGGGAGCGGTGCTCAAGACCGAGCAACTGTTCATCAACGATCTTCAGGCCGACTGCGACGCGCCGCCGCTCAAGCTCCAACTGGTCAAGGAAGGCGCCGCCGGTTGGACGCTGCGATAGCCAGGTGAAGAAGCGTCGTAAGGCGGCGTGGCGGGCGGGAGCCCAGCAACCGGGGCAGCAAGACTCGCCGAGCAAAGTCTCCTCGGTGCCTGATTGTCCCAGTGGCGCAACAGTCAGTCCCAGAACCGCGGATTGGTGCAGCGCATCTGTACGGGTAACAGGTCGTTCACCCCGTACCAAGGAGCAACAGATGACCACCGCCACCACCCCGAGCACCGCCGCTGTCCCGTCCTCGTCGTCGAAGGTCAGCACCTGGGAGCTGGACTCCGCGCACTCGGTCGCCAACTTCAGCGTGAAGCACATGATGATCTCGAAGGTGCACGGCAGCTTCCACAAGCTGAACGCCACGCTGCGGCTGGATCGCAACAGCCCGATCAACAGCACAGTCGAGGCGACGATCGACGCGGCGAGCATCGACACCCACGAGCCCAAGCGCGACGAGCACCTGCGCAGCCCCGACTTCTTCGACGTGAAGACGTTCCCCTCGATCACCTTCAAGTCGAAGCGCTTCGAGGCGGCGGGCGGCGACAACTTCCGCGTCCTCGGTGAGCTGACGATGCACGGCGTGACGCGCGAGATCGCGCTCGACGTCGAGTCGGGCCCGACGGAGATGAAGGATCCGTGGGGCAACACCAAGATCGGCGCGTCGGGGACGGCGAAGATCAAGCGCAAGGACTTCGGCCTCAACTGGAACGCGGCGCTCGAGACCGGCGGCATTCTCGTCGGCGAGGACGTCTCGGTGACGCTGGAGCTTCAGTTCATCAAGAAGGCCTGAGCGGCGGTCGATCCTCACCGCCGCGCTGCTGGTGGTGCCGGTGTTCGGCCGGTGGAAGTGGAGTCACCCTCCCAGGTGGCGGGTCCGGTTCCGGTAGAAGTAGAGCAGGCCCACGTCCCCCACCTTCACCCCGCCCTCCACCAGCTCAAACGGCAGGGCGCGATGGCAGGCGGCGAAGGCCCGCGCCGCGGCGTGGACGATCTGCTCGGGGCTTGCGCGCTCGGCGTCCGCGTCGAGCCGGCCGTGCTCAGGGTGGGCGCGCACGCGCTCGATCAGCCGCGCCACCGCCGCATGCACCGACGCCGCCTCGAACACGTCGCTGCGCCCGAGCAGCCGCTGCACGTCGTCCGTGCCCGCCGCCGCGGCCAGCAGCTCGTACACCGCAGCCGCGGCCAGGTGGGTGACCATCAGGTCGGTGAGGCAGCGGTAGGCGCGCACCAGGTCGTCGGACAGCCGCGCCACCTCGAACGTCTGGTACTGAGCGAGCGGCAGCGGGTCGCCGAAGCGCACCGAGATCTTCTGCTCGAGCGCGCGGAGCCGCCG
>JAGSPQ010001053.1 GCA_018262385.1 Myxococcaceae bacterium
TGCGCCTTCTCTGCCCCGACGCGCCGCTGCACTTTGCGCGCTTCGCGATCGACCTCGGCGGGCTCGCTGACATCGAGCTGATCGCGCAGCACCAGTGGATCGAGCTTCAGCTTCTCGGCGATCTCGTCGACCAGTTGCTCCATCGCGAACGCGCCCTGCGGCATCCCGGGCGCCCGGAAGGCCGCCGCCGGGCTCGCGTGGGTGAAGACGTCGTGCTGCTCGGAAAGGAAGTTCGGCGAGGCGTACATCTTCTCGGCGTACGAGCCGACGCCGGCGCCGGTCGCGATCCCGCCGGTGCCCCAGCTGGCCAGCTGCACCGAGGTGAGGGCGCCGGACTTCTTCGCACCGACCTTCAGCGTCTGGACCGTCGAGGGCCGATTGCCGCCCGCCTCGTGCTCCTCGTGGCGAGAGAGCATCAGCCGGACGGGGGCCTGCGCCTTCCGCGACAGGTGCGCGGCGACGACCCCGTAGTGGCCGGCACCGAACTTGGCCCCGAAGCCGCCGCCCATGAACTCGCTCACCACCCGGACCTGGCTCTTCTTCAGCTCGAACACCGTCGCCAGCTCGTCGCGCACGGTCGCGGTGCCCTGGGTCGACGAGTAGACGGTGAGCAGCTCGGGCTTGAAGTCGACGACCACCCCGTGGGTCTCGAGCGCCGAGTGGGTCTGCACCTGGGTCCGGAACTCGCCCTGCACCGTCAGCGCGGCCTCGGCGAAGCCCTTCTTCACGTCGCCGCGCGCTTTGGTCGAGGGCCCGCGGACGTTGCCCTTCTGCTCGAGCCCCCTGGTGGCGCCGCCGCCGCCCGCGCTGCCGCCCATGTCGACCGGGCCGGCGTAGACCAGCGGAGCGTCCTTCGCGCGCGCCGCCTCGAGGGTGGCGGAGGCGGGCAGCCCCTCGTAGTCGACCTGCACCAGCCGCGCGGCCTCGTCGGCGATGGCCTGCGAGGTGGCGGCGACGGCGGCGACCACCTGCCCGACGTAGCGGACCCGCGGGTACTTCGACTTGTTCTTCTCGAGCGAGGGATCGCGCAGCCGCGCGCCTTCGATCGCGGTCTCGATCACGTGCACCGCCTTCACCCCGGGCAGCTTCTCCGCTTCCGCGGTGTCGACCGACAGCACCAGCGCGTGGGCGTGCGGCGAGGTGATCCGCCGGGCGTAGAGCATCCCCGGCAGCTGGACGTCGAAGGTGTAGCGCGCGGCGCCGGTGACCTTCAGCGCGCCGTCGAGCCGCGGGGTGGACCTGCCGACGACGGCGAGCTCGGCGTTCGTGCCCCACGGGGGCGGCTCTCCGGGCGGAAGCTCCCGCGCCTCGCGGTGCAGCGACTCCCCCGCGATCCCTGCCGCAGCGGCAGAGGTTCCCGCTCACCGCGGCCTTCACCGCGTCCAGCGTCGGCTTCGGGTTCCTCGCCAGCAGCGCGCTGCAGCTCATCACCATCCCCGGCGTGCAGAACCCGCATTGCAGCGCGTCGTGATCCACGAACGCCTGCTGCAGCGGGGTGAGGGTGGCTCCCTTCGCCAGGCCCTCGATGGTGGTGACCTTGCGGGCGCCGACGTCGAGCGCGAGGGTGAGGCAGGAATTGACCGGGATGCCGTCGAGGTGAACGGTGCAGGCCGAGCAGGCGCCGCGATCGCAGGCGACCTTGGTGCCGGTGAGGTGCAGCTCGCTGCGCAGCGCCTCGGCGAGGGTGGTGCGCGGCTCGACCCGAAGCGTCTGCTTCTTGCCGTTCACCTGCATCGTGAGCTCGACCGCCGAGGGCCCGAGGACCTTCGGGGCCGGGGCGGCGAGCACGTCGGGGGACGCGACGGCGACCGCTCCGGTGATGGCTCCACCTTTCAGGAAACCGCGACGCGAGAAATCGGACACAGACCACCTCCGGGCGGGGGCGCAGCTTGCCCTCGATCGCGCTCGCGCTCCACCCAACCCGACTGCCGAATTGGCTGTGCCCCCGCGCCTGCCCGTGGTGAGGAAGACAGGCCCATGACCACTCCGACGAGCCCGGACGATCCGCCGCTGAAGACGGCGCGGCTGGCGACGGGCCCCTTTGGCTACACCGACGAGGGCACCGGGCCGGCAGTGGTCGCGGTGCACGGCCTTCCGGGCAGCAGCCGCGATTTCCGCTGGCTCGGCGCCGCGCTGCCCCGCACCGTGCGCTTCGTCCGCCTCGACATGCCCGGCTTTGGAGGCACCCCCCTGGCGACCGCGCCGGGGCCGCAGATCGACACCCGCGGCGCCTTCGTCGCCCAGGCGCTCGAGGCGCTCGGTCTGCAACGCTGCGTCCTGCTCGGCCACTCGATGGGCGGAGCGGTCGCCCTCTCCGCCGCGGTGCAGGCTCCCTCCCGCGTCGCCGCGCTCGCGCTGCTGTCGTCGATCGGCCTGCGCCCCCACCGCCTGGTGCGGCGCTTCTGGGGCCGGGCCGGGTGGGCGAGGGCGGTCGACGCGCCCTTTCTCCGCGCGCCCGCCCGCGCCGCCCTCAAGGCCGCCTTTCGCCTCTCGGGGTTCCCGTCGTCGACGACCTCCGACGAAGTCGCGCAGACGCTGCGCTGCCTGGCCGCGCTCGACTTCGAGATCCAGCAGCGGAACACCGCTGCGCTTCGGGTTCCGGTGCTGACCGCCTGGGCGGCCGACGACGCGTTCATCGAGCGTCAGGTGTTCGAAGAGCACGCTGCGGCGCTGCCCGCGGGCCCCCGGCTCTCCTGGCCGCGCGGGGGACACAACATCCAGAAGACCCAGGCCGTCGAGCTGGCTCAGGCGCTGGTCTTGCTCGCGCGGGTCTAGCCAGCC
>JAGSPQ010000427.1 GCA_018262385.1 Myxococcaceae bacterium
GCCGTGCGCCGCGGCGCCCCGCAGCGCAAATAACCCCCACCCCTCACCTTCAAGGAAACCCCCACCATGGCCATCGAGAGAACGCTTTCCATCATCAAGCCCGACGGACTGCAGAGCGGCGTCATCGGCAAGATCATCAGCCGCTTCGAAGAGAAGCAGCTCAAGCCGGTCGCGATCCGGATGCAGCAGCTGTCGAAGACCGAGGCCGAGGGCTTCTACGCGGTGCACAAGGAGCGCCCCTTCTTCAAGGACCTCGTCGCCTTCATGATCTCGGGCCCGGTGGTGCTGATGGTGCTCGAGGGCGAGAGCGCGATGCAGAAGAACCGCGACACGATGGGCGCCACCGACCCGAAGAAGGCCGAGAAGGGCACCCTGCGCGCCGACTTCGCCAAGAGCATCGACGCCAACACCGTGCACGGCTCGGACAGCGTCGAGAACGCGAAGATCGAGATCGCCTACTTCTTCCGCGGCACCGAGCAGACCGGCTACGAGTGGAAGCGCTGAAGTCACTGCTGCTCGCCGCGGCGTTGGTTGCGGCGACCGGCGGCTGTACCGCCGCCCCCTCGACCTGTGGGGACGGCGTCGATCGGGGGCTCCAGAGCACCGGCAGCTGCGGGCCTGACGTGACCGTCACGGTGAAGAGCGGCAGCACCTGTGTCCCCAGTGCCTTCACCGGCTTCAACTCCGAGCTGGCCGGGTTTCCGTCGGCCACCAACGACGATCACCCGGTCGAGGCCTTGATCAACGTGGCGGACGGGGGCAGGGAGCTGCGCCGCTGCGTGCTGGCTGCGTCCGGCGACTCGGGGTTCCGCGTCACCTGTGAGCGCTGCGCCGCGGATGCCGGCCCAGGCGACGCGGGCTGCTCGAGCCTCGGCAACTGCGCGGCGACGTTGCTACCTTGAGCTGCACGCCGTGAGCACCCCGATCGACATCGCCAGCCTGACGCTGGAGCAGCTGACCGCCTTCGTCGAACAGACGCTGGGCGAGAAGCCCTACCGCGCCAGGCAGCTCTACAAGTGGGTCCACCAGCGCGGGGTCACCGACTTCGCGCAGATGACCGATCTGTCGAAGGCCCTGCGCGAGCGGCTGATCGCGACCGCCGAGCTGCGCCACGTGGTCAAAGACCTCGAGCAGCGCAGCAGCGACGGGACGATCAAGTACCGGTTCAAGACCTTTGACGGGAAGCTGCTCGAGTCGGTCTACATGCCCTCGCCCGACCGGAAGACGCTCTGCGTCTCGACCCAGGTCGGCTGCGCGATGGGCTGCCGCTTCTGCGCCACCGGCACCCTGGGCCTGCTGCGCAACTTGAGCCCGTCGGAGATCGTCGCCCAGGTCCACGCCGTCAACGCCGAGGTCCGCCAGAACGAGGGGATCGCCTCCACCCTTCGCCCACTGACCAACCTCGTCTTCATGGGCATGGGCGAGCCGCTGCACAACTTCGAGAACGTGAAGACCAGCCTGCAGATCCTGCAGAGCGAGGAAGGGCCCAACTTCTCCCACCGCCACCTCACCGTCAGCACCGTCGGGCTGGTGCCGATGATCGAGCGGTTCGCCCTCGAGACCCAGGCCAAGCTCGCCATCTCGCTCAACGCCAGCAACGACGAGACCCGCAGCCAGATCATGCCGATCAACAAGAAGTGGAACATCGCCGCGCTGATGGACGCCTGCCGGCAGTTCCCGGTGAAGCAGGGCCGGCGGGTGACCTTCGAGTACGTGCTGATGGAGGGGGTCAACGACTCCGACGCCAACGCCGCCGAGCTGGCGGCGCTGCTGCAGGGCGTTCCGGCCAAGGTGAACCTGATTCAGTACAACCAGAACCCCGGGCTGGGCTTCCTCACCACCCAGGACAACCGCGCGGAAGCCTTCAGGAAGATCCTCGAGCGGGCCGAGGTCACCGCGCTGATCCGGCAGAACCGCGGGCGGGACATCGCCGCCGCCTGCGGTCAGCTGGCCAATGTCCAACCGGGCGCGGCGCCTTGACTTTTTTCACCAAAAGCGGCTAGAGCAGCCGCCCTTCACCACATCTGGAGAATCCCAATGTCCGTCGTCCTTCGCTTGTCCCGCGCCGGTGCCAAAAAGATGCCGTACTACCACATCGTCGCGGCTGACTCGCGCTGCCCCCGGGACGGCAAGTTCATCGAAGCGATCGGCGCCTACGATCCCAACGCCTCGCCCCCGAAGTTCGAGGTGAACGAGGAGCGCTGGACGCACTGGCTCAAGGTCGGCGCCCAGCCCTCGGAGACCGTCGCGGGCCTGAAGAAGAAGATCAAGCCGGCAGCTCCCGCGGCCAAGGCGTAGGCGGTTTCCGTTCGGCCGTGCCGTCCAGGCGCGCCGGAGGGGGGAAGCACCAATCATGAAGGGTCTCATTGAGTACATCGCCCGGGCGCTCGTCGATCAGCCCGAGGCGGTGGAGCTGAAGAGCTCTGATGCCGAAGGGGGCGTCCTCTATGAGCTGAAGGTCGCGCCGGACGACGTCGGCAAAGTGATCGGACGCGACGGTCGCACCGTCAACGCGCTGCGCACCGTGGTTGCCGCCGCGGCCCAGAAGTCGGGCCAGAAGGCGCGCCTCGAGATCCTCGACGACCGGCGCAACGGGCAGCCCGAGGGAAGCGTCGACCCGGTTCCTGAAGTCACCGGCGCGTGAGCGAGCCGCTCCAGTTCGGGTACGTCTCCCGCGCGCACGGCCTCGATGGCCAGGTGGTGGTGAAGACGTTCGATCCTTCGAGCGAGGTGCTGTTCGAGATCGAGCGGCTCAAGCTCAAGCTCAAAGACGGCAGCGAGCACGAGTACGCGATCGAAGAGGTGGCCGAAGCGCCCGGCGGAGATCTGCGGGTCAACCTCGAGGGCGTCGGCAACCGGCCCGCGGCCGAGAAGCTGGTCGGCTCGACGGTGTTCGCCTTTCGCGAGGATCTCGAAGCGCCGGCAGAGGGCGAGTTCTTCCAGGGAGATCTGGTCGGCCTCGCCGCGCTCGACGAACAGGGGCTCGCGCTCGGCACGGTGGAAGAGATCTGGAACACCGGCCCGGTGCCGAACCTGGTCGTCCGCGGAGGCCCGGGCGGCGAGCTGCTCGTCCCGTTCGCCGACGAGTTCGTGGTGAAGGTCGATCTGCAGGCGCGCACGGTGGTGATGAGGCCGCCGGAGATCAAGTGACCTACCGCACCGAGGTGCTGACGCTCTTTCCTCCGATGATCCGCGGCTACGCCGCCGAGAGCATCATCGGCAAGGCGATCGAGCGGGGGCTGGTCGAGCTGACGATCACCGACATCCGCGACTTCGCCGACGGGAAGCACCGCACCACCGACGACTCGCCCTACGGCGGGGGCGCGGGAATGGTGATGAAGGTCGAGCCGCTGGTCGCCGCGATCGAGCAGGCGAGGGCGCGGCTGCCGGGCGCGCCGGTACTGCTGATGAGCCCCCGGGGGCCGATCTTCGACCAGCCCCGCGCCCGGGAGCTGGCAGGGAAGGGGGCGATGATCCTCGTCTGCGGCCGCTACGAAGGGGTCGACGAGCGCGCGCTGGCCTATGTCGACGGCGAGCTGTCGCTGGGCGACTTCGTGCTCACCGGCGGCGAGCTGCCCGCCCTGTGCGTGATGGACGCGGTGGCCCGGCTGGTCCCCGGCGTGCTGGGCAACGCCGAGTCGGCCACCACCGAGAGCTTCGAGCAGGGGCTGCTCGAGCACCCGCACTACACCCGGCCGGCCGAGTTCCGGGGCGCGGCGGTGCCAGCGGCGCTGCAGAGCGGCGACCACGCCCGCATCGAGCGCTGGCGCCGCTGGCAGGCGCTGAAGCTCACCGAGGCCCGGCGGCCCGACCTTTACGCGAAGCTCGCGCTGTCGAAGGCCGATCTGAAGCTGCTGAAGAAGACCGAAGACGAGCTCTAGAGCCGGGTGAAGCGGAACACCTCGGGCCTGGCGCCCGGCCGCTCGAGGGTGATCTCGAGCGTGCTCTTGTCGGCCAGCCGATAGATCAGCTTCGCCTTGTTCGATCCGTCGCCGAGGAACACCGCGTCCTTCTCGTCGACCGACTCGAGCACGAAGCGCAGCGGCCCCGCCTTCGTCATCCCGGTCTCCTTCAGCCCCGGCCCGAACATCCGCATCGACAGCACCAGCTCTTCGCCTTCCTGCTCGATCACCGCCAGCTCGTAGAAGGCGGGGTCGGCGCCCACCTCGCGGTAGCTGCCGATCAGCCCGGTCGGCGAGGCCACCCAGCTCTCTTCGCGCGAGGCCTTGCCCTCGGCCCACCGCCACTGGCCCTGGATGAAACCCAGGTCGGTCAGCTGCGCGGGCGCCCAGCCGTACTTCCAGTCGATCGGCCCCCGGGTGAAGCGGCGCTCGAGCCGCGCCAGCACGAAGCCCCACGCCCGCTCGAAGTAGGCGCGGCCCTTCTCCCAGTCGGCGCCTTCCTTCCAGCCGGTCTGGGTCAGCCGCACTTTCGTCTTCGCGCCCTCGGGGACCAGGTCGATCGCCACCTGGGTGTGCTCCTTCGCCTCGCGCAGCGCGGGGATCGTCGGAGGGAAGTTCCAGGTGAACACCAGCTGCTTGTTCGGCTGGAACGAGACCACCGTGCAGCCCTCGGCCCCGCGCATCCCCGCCGGCACGGTGAGGACGAAGTACGGCTCGTACGCGCCGCCGGGCTTCAGCTCGACCTTCGCGTCCGGAGCGAGGAAGGACTTCATCCCCTCCACCGTCGTCCACGCCTTGAACACCTC
>JAGSPQ010000428.1 GCA_018262385.1 Myxococcaceae bacterium
CAACGCCGAGGTCCTGGCCCAGGCGTTCTGGAGCCCGACCGATCAGCGGGAAGTCCGGCGGCTGCTGGAGTCCTGAACGCGCGGGCTGGTTGGACGCCCCTGCCGTCGCAACCCCGGCGGCAGGGCAGAAGTGGAGCGAACGCCACCCAAAATGGCTGGGTGGGGGCAGGGCGGGCAACGCACGCAGAAACCGTTACGCCGCTGAAAACGCCCGTGCTAGGAGCGCGGCACTTTCACCCCCCTTTTTCGCCTGCAAAGTCGAAGGAACCCATGCAAATCCGCGCCGACGAAATCAGCCGCATCATCCGCGACCAGATCCAGGACTACGGCAAGAAGGTCACCATCGCCGAGACCGGCACGGTCCTCTCGGTCGGCGACGGGATCGCGCGCGTCTATGGCCTCGAGGGCGCCCAGTCCGGCGAGCTGGTCGAGTTCTCCAACGGCGTCCGCGGCCTGGTCCTCAACCTCGAAGAAGACAACGTCGGCGTGGCGATCATGGGTGACTTCGTCGCCATCCGCGAAGGCGACACCGTCAAGCGCACCCAGCAGATCGCCTCGGTCCCGGTCGGCAAGGCGCTGCTGGGCCGGGTGGTCGACGCGCTCGGCTCTCCGATCGACGGCAAGGGGCCGATCGTCGGCGCCGAGATGAAGCGCCTCGAGGTGAAGGCGCCCGGCATCGTCAAGCGCAAGTCGGTGCACGAGCCGATGCAGACCGGGATCAAGGCGCTCGACGCGCTGGTTCCGATCGGCCGCGGCCAGCGCGAGCTGATCATCGGCGACCGCCAGACCGGCAAGACCGCGGTCGCGATCGACGCGATCATCAACCAGCGCGGCCAGAACATGTTCTGCGTCTACGTCGCGATCGGCCAGAAGCAGTCGACCGTCGCGCAGGTGGTCGACAAGCTCACCCGGCACAACGCGATGGAGTACACGATCGTGGTGGCCGCGAGCGCCTCGGACTCCGCGCCGATGCAGTTCTTCGCGCCCTACACCGGCGTGACGATGGCGGAGTACTTCCGCGACAACAAGATGCACGCGCTGATCATCTACGACGACCTCTCGAAGCAGGCCGTCGCGTACCGCCAGCTGTCGCTGCTGCTGCGCCGCCCGCCGGGCCGCGAGGCGTACCCGGGCGACGTGTTCTACATTCACTCCCGCCTGCTCGAGCGCGCGGCGAAGCTGTCGGACGATCAGGGCGCCGGGAGCCTCACCGCGCTGCCGATCATCGAGACCCAGGCCGGCGACGTGTCGGCGTACATCCCGACCAACGTGATCTCGATCACCGACGGGCAGATCTTCCTCGAGACCGACCTCTTCAACTCCGGCGTTCGCCCGGCGATCAACGTCGGTCTGTCGGTGTCGCGCGTCGGCTCGGCGGCGCAGATCAAGGCGATGAAGCAGGTCGCCGGCTCGATGAAGCTCGAGATGGCGCAGTACCGGGAGCTGGCCGCCTTCGCCCAGTTCGGCTCGGACCTCGACAAGGCGACCCAGGACATTCTGGCCCGCGGCGCCCGCCTCACCGAGCTGATCAAGCAGGGGCAGTACGAGCCGATGTCGGTCGGCAAGCAGGTGATGCAGATCTACACCGGCACCAACCGGGACGACCCGGGCAAGCGCGGCTGGCTGCGTGAAATCCCGGTCTCCGACGTGGTGCGCTACTCGAAGGAGTTCCTCGCGTTCTGCGACGCGAAGTTCCCCACCCTCGAGAAGAGCATCATCGAGAAGCGCGAGCTGACCGCCGACATCAAGGCCGAGATCAACAAGGCGATCACCGAGTTCAACGCCATCTTCCAGAAGACGCCCGGCGCGAAGGTCTGATGCGAGCCCTCGTCGTCTTCGCCGCTGCGCTGGCGCTCGCTGGCTGCGCGCTGCGGCCGCGCTACACCCAGTTCGTCGGAGTCGAGAGCCCCGCGCCGGTGAAGCTCCAGTTGGTGGAGAAGAAGACCGGGATGCCGGTGGCCGGCGCGGTGATCGAGGTCGGCGAGGCCCGAGGCCGGCTCAGCTTCCGCACCGACGCGGAGGGCTGCTTCGTCCTCCCGGTGGACAAGCGGCTGATCTTCGAGGACGCGCTGATCGTCGTCAACCCGCCGCCGGGCGTGGGTCGCACCGAGGTGTTGGTGGTTCCGGTCGGGCCGCCCGAGCCGGTGGTGATGCCGCCGCCCGTGCCCTTGGCGGCGCCTGCGATCGAAGCCGCCGACGCGGGGAGCTGAAAGTCCAGCGGTCCGCCTCTTCTTCGCGGGCCGCTACTTCGTCTTCTTCTTCGGGGCCTTCGGCGCCGGGCCGGCCTTCAGGGTGACGTCGCAGTGGATGAAGCGCCCGTCGATGAAGGCGGCGAGGTACCGGCCGCCCGGCTGCCAGTAGACGTTGCCGAGCTTCGAGTCCTCTTGCAGGCCCGAGGCGTAGCAGACCGTCTTCTTCCCCCCCACTTCGAACGCGTAGCCCGGCCGCTCGCCGTCGAGCACCAGCTCGGTGAGGACCTTGGCGCCGTTCGGGCCGGCCAGCGCCGGCTTGGGCAGCGAGACCGCGTTCTTCCAGGAGTAGGGCGCGCGGTTGACGTCGGTGTAGCGGACGCACGAGAACGGGGCGCCCATCCGCTCGAGGTCGTTGAGCTCTTTGGGCCAGCTGGGCGGCACCGCCTCGTCGGTGATGCAGAAGAACAGCTCGACCAGGTCATTGGGGCCGGAGACCGACTGATAGACGAAGTAGCTGCCGTCCTTCGACCAACCGAAGAAGGTGTCGGTGTCCGCGAGAGCGGGGAGGGCGAAGAGCACCAGAGCAGAGAGGACAGAGCGCATAAGACCTTTCACCTCGACGTAGCACAGCCGGGGCTTGTTCACGGCCCGGGGACCGCGGGGGCGGCAGGAGGGGGAGCCGGAGCGGCCTCGCCGCCGCCCATCTTCGCTTCGCGGGCCGCTTCGTCCGGCGTGCCTCCCACCGCCTCGATGCTGGTCTTCGGCATCTTGGCGGGGGGGACGGCGGTGGCGATCGGGGTCGCGACCCGGACCTCGCGGTCGAAGGCCAGCGCGGCGTCGCCGACCTTGTTGGGAGTGGTCGCGCGCAGCTGCCGCCGCACCTTCGAGATCACCAGCTGCACCACGTTCGGATCCGGGTGCCGCTTGAGCGCCTCGACCCAGGTCTCGATCGCCTTCTCGTTCTCCCCCGCCTCGGCCCGCAGCTTGCCCGCCTCGAACAGCGCGTGGGGCTGGAGCTCCGAGTCGGGGAACTTCTCCGCCAGCGACTCGAACGCTTTGAGCGCCTCGGGGTGCCGGCCCTCCATCATCGCCAGCGCCTGGCCGCGCAGCAGCAGCGCGTCGTCGACGTAGGGCGAGGTCTCGAACTTCCGCACCATCCCCGCCGCCTCGAGCTCGGCCTGCTGGTAGTCGGCCAGCTCGAAGTAGAGCTTGGCCACCCGGTAGGACAGCTCGGCCGACTGGGGAGGATTGCGGGCCAGCGCGGCGGTCAGCTCGGTGATCGCCCCGCGCAGATCGTGAAACTGGGTCTGGAGGATGTCGGCCAGGTGCAGCCGACCCTCGAGCGTCTCGGGCGCTTCCGGACACAGCTGCGACAGCTCGCGGTAGACCTCGACCGCCCGCTTGAAGTCGCGCAGCTCGAGGTAATAGGTGTCGGCCGCTCCGCGCAGCGCGCGCGCGCGGTAGACGGCGGCCTCCTTCGACTCGTCCCGGTCGAGCGAGTCGAGCGCGAGCCGGTACTCCTCGAGCGCCGCCTGCGGTTGGTGGACGTAGAGCTTCTCGCGCGCGGTCTGAAGCCGCGTCGGAGCGTCGGTGCGCTTGCAGGCGCACAGGCACAGCACCACTGCGAGGAGAATTCGCACCGCCGCTTCCTACCACCCGCCCCCCGAACTGTTCAGCCGCTCAGTGACCGGCTTGGGGTGGGTGTAACCTCGACCTTCAGGGAAGCAATGGACGAGCTGTCAGAGCTGATCGAGCAGCTGCAACGAGAAGTCGCCGAGCTCGAGCGGGCGCTGCGGCTGCGTGAGGCGGAGGAGGGGGCCAAGCTCCGGCTGGAGGCGGCGCGGCTGAAGGCGGCCGAGGCGCGCCTGGCCCGCGCCCGCCAGTTGCTCGACAGCGAGACCGCTGCGCTCGCGATGGTCGACCAGAAGCGAACCCACCTGCTGGCGCGAATCGACGGCTGGCAGGGGCAGCTGTGGCGGATTGGGTATGGCTCGGTGGCGATGGTGACGGTTCCGATGGTGATGACTTCGCTGCCGCTGGCGGGGGTGTGGCTGGGCAGCAGCTGGGCGCTGGCGCTGGGGGCCGGGCAGGCCGCGCTGTTCGCCGTCCTCTACCTGCTCATCCCGGAGAAGCGATGAGCGCCGAGCGACGGCGGCAGCTCGAGCTTTTGCAGGGTCGACTGAAAGAGGCGAAGGCGGACTTCGAGGCGCCCCACACCGAGGGCTACGCCGAAGAGCTCAAGCAGCTGATCGAAGACGCGATCGCGATCGAGGCCGAGGCGGTGGTGCGCGAGCGCGAGGCCCGCGACACCACCCGGCAGCTGGCCGCCTTCCGTCACGACGTCGAGGAGGCCGAGCGGCAGCTGCTGGCGCCCAAGGCCGTCTCGTCGGTGGGGCCAGCGACGGCGTTGCTGACGGTGGCGAGCGGGGTGGCCGGCGCGATGACGTTGGTGACGCTGCTGTCGGGCGCGCCCACCCTCGGCGGGTACCTGGTGTTGGGGGTGCTGGCGCTGGT
>JAGSPQ010000429.1 GCA_018262385.1 Myxococcaceae bacterium
AGAAGGTCTCCGCCGCGCTCAAGGCCGAAGGGTTCGGGGTGCTGACCGAGATCGACGTGAAGGACACGCTGAAGAAGAAGATCGACGTCGACTTCCGCCGCTACCTCATCCTCGGGGCCTGCAACCCGACGCTGGCGTACCGGGCGCTGATGGTGGACCCGCAGATCGGCCTGCTGCTGCCGTGCAACGTGGTGCTCCAGGAATCACCCGAAGGCGGAGTGAAGGTGTCGGTGATGGATCCGCGGACGATGTTCACCTTGAGCGACAACCCGGGGCTGCTGCCGGTGGTGCACGAGGCCGAGCAGCGGCTGCGGCGGGTGATCGCCGCGCTCGGCCCAGGTCAGTCGTCCTATTCGGCCGAGAGATCCTGACGATCGCAGCGACGGGGTACATCGCCCACTTTTCTGCAGGCTTCGCCCCCGCGGCGCAAAGCCTGCACCTCGACGCTGGGTCTGCGGGGTAGGCTTCGGCCTCCATCTGCGGTTGGCACCGCGCTCGCACAGGGGTCCCACGCCAATGATCCGGTCGAGGAAAGGGTGAACCGCCGCCGGTTGGTGGGAGCGATCGCCGCGGCCCTCACCCTTGGCTTGGTGCCGCGAGGCCGGGCCAACGCTCGGCCCCGGCTGCGTCCCCCGATGGCGCTCTTGCCGGGCCCGTTCGAGCAGGCGTGCATCGGCTGCTACCGGTGCGCCGAGGTGTGCCCGACCACCGCGATCCGGTTTCCGACCGCCTTCTCGCTGGACGCCGCGCTGCCGTACGTCGAGCCGCGGGACGCGGCGTGCGTGCTCTGTATGAAGTGCACCCAGGTGTGCCCGACCGGCGCGCTGGTGCCGCTTCAGGCCGAGCCGGTGGCGGTGCAGCAGGCGGTGCGGATGGGGACCCCGGTGCTCACCCGTTCCCGCTGCCTGCCGTGGAGCGGGGCGGGAGTGTGCCGGCTGTGCTTCGAGGTCTGCCCGTACCCGAACAGCGCGGTGGAGCTGGTGGGCGGGCGGCTGGGCCCGCTGTTCCACCCCGAGGCGTGCGTGGGCTGCGGGCTGTGTGAAGAGGCGTGCCCGGATGGCGCGCACGCGATTCAGATCCTGCCGATCAAGGTGGCCGGGTGAAGCGGCCAGCGCTGACCCGGAAGTGGAAGCTGAGCCGGCGGGAGCTGATGAAGCTCGCTCCGCTGGGAGGAGTGGCGGCGGCGGGCGCGGGCGCGGTGGGGCTGCTCACCACCAAGGCGCAGGCGAAGACGCGCGGCACCTGCCGGTTCTGCCTGATGCACTGCGGAGTGGTGGCGACCTCGCGCGGCAGCCGGCTCGAGCGGGTCGAGGGAGACCTGGACTCGAAGACCCGCGGGTTTCTGTGCCTGCACGGGCACGCGCTGCGCGAGGTGGTTCATTCCCACGAGCGGCTGAGCCAGCCGCTGATGCGCAAGGGGAGCGCGTTCGTCACCCTCTCGTGGCCCGACGCGCTCGGCGAGATCGCCAAGCGGCTCGAGGCGATCAAGCAGAAGCACGGCCCCGAGAGCCTGCTGATCCAGACCGGCTGGCCGCTGGTGCGCCACCCGCTGATCAACCTGCTGCACCGCTTCGCCCGCGCGTACGGCTCGCCCAACGTGGCGACCGTCGCCAGCCTCTGCGAGGCCTCGGTGCGGATGGGGCAGGCGCTGGTGGTGGGCAGCAAGCTGTCGCCCGACTACCAGCGCTCGAAGACGCTGGTGCTGTGGGGCGCCAACCCGTGGCGCACCGCCCCGCCCTTCGCCCAGTTGGTGGCGCGCAAGGCGGAAGAGGGCGCGCTGGTGGTGATCGACCCGGTGCGGCACGAGTCGGCCGCGCTGGCGAACGAGTACCTGCAGGTGAAGCCGGGCTCCGATGGCGCGCTCGCGCTGGCGATGATCCACGTGGTGATCGAAGAGAAGCTCTACCCCGAGCCGTTCATCTCGGAGTGGACGAGGGGCTTCGATGGGCTGCGCGCGCTGGCGGCCCGCTTCAAGCCGGGCGAGGTGGCGGGGGCGACCGGGATCGAGGCGGAGCGGATCGCGAAGGTGGCGCGCCGGCTGGCCGCCGATGCGCCGACCTGCATCTGGCCGGGCCTGGGGGTCGAGCACCACGTCAACGGGGTGCAGACGGTGCGGGCGCTCAGCGCGCTGGAGACGCTCTGCGGCCGGTTCGTCGATCCGGTCGCGCAGCGCGCGTTCCTCACTCCCGAGCTCGGCCCCGACCAGCTGCTGCCGGCGCTGTACCGGATGTCGACCGCCGAGCCGGTGCCGCCGCCGCTGACGGTGCGGCCGCTGGGGTACGACGAGTTCCCGCTGTTCGAGGTCTACAACCGCGAGGCGCAGGGCAACCTGTGGCCGAAGGCGGCGCTCACCGGCAAGCCGTACCCGATCCGGGCGCTGATGCTGGTCGCCTCCAACGCGCTGGTGACGGCGCCGGATCCGGCCGAGGCGGCGCAGGCCTGCGAGAAGCTCGAGCTGCTGGTGACGATCGACACCTTCCTCTCGGCGTCGGCGCAGCGCAGCGACTTCGTGCTGCCTGCCGCCGGCTTCGCCGAGACGACCGACGGAGACAAGCCGGGGCTGGTGCCGCCGCAGCGCGAGGCCTGGCCGGACTGGAAGATCGTCTTCGAGCTGGCGCGCGCGATGGGGCTGGGCCGCTACTTCCCGTGGAACGACTTTCGGGAGGCGCTCGCGGCCCAGAAGACCCCGTGGATGGAGGACGCCGCCCACCAGCCGAAGACGGAAGGCGGGCCGCGGCGGTTCCCGACTCCGTCGGGGAAGATCGAGTTTCAGAGCGCGGTGCTGGAGCGGTTCGGCTTCCCGCCGCTGCCGGAGTGGACCGCGCCGACGCCCGCTCCGAGCGCGGAGTTTCCGCTCTGGCTGGTGGTGGGGCCGCGCACCGCGCCGTTCATCAACTCGCAGTTCCGGCAGATCCCCTCGGTGCGCTCGAAGGCGCCCGAGCCGACCGTGCTGCTCAACCCGCAGTCGGTTCCCATCGGCGCGCAGTACGTGCGGCTGATCACTCCGCACGGCGAGGTGCGGGTGAAGGTGGAGGCGACGACCCAGGTCGCCCCCGGCGTCGCGGTGCTGCCGGCGGGCTGGGAGAGCCTCGACGTCAATCGCCTGCTCGGCCCGTGCGCGCTCGACCCGATCTCCGGGTTCCCGGCGTTCCGGGGGGGCGTCGCGCGGGTCGTGCTAGCAGCGCCCTGAACCGGGAGGCGGCTGGACGGCCTGCGGGGCCTTCGGGTTGGTGGCCTCGCGGCACTTGCAGCGGGCGTCGCGCGGCACGTTGGCCAGCGCCTGCTCGATGTGGGCGCCGCATCCGGCCCAGGTCGGCTTTCCACAGCTGCGACAGGTTGTCTGACTGCACATGGGGTGAACTCCTGGTATTTCGCGGTGGGAGCCGGGGCGCGGCCCAAAGGATTCGCTGAACCGTTATTCGATTGTCTGGCTCCCACCGCCCAAGAGGACCCAAGCCATGTCGACTCCTGCCGAAATCGTCGTCACCATTCCCTCTGGCCGCCGGGTAGACGCGCAGATTGGCGCTCATACCCTGCACACTGATCAGCCGCGCGACAACGGCGGGGAGGACTCCGCTCCTTCTCCGTTCGACGTGTTTCTGGGGTCGATGGGCGCCTGCGCCGGGATCTTCGTCCAGGGGTTCTGCGCCAAGCGCAACATCCCCACCGAGGGGATCCGGATCATCGAGCGGCCCTCCTACAACGCCGAGGGAGTGCTCTGCGAGGTCGAGTTCGACGTGCAGCTGCCCGCGGGGTTCCCCGAGAAGTACAAGGACGCGGTGGTGAAGGTGATCGATGGGTGCTCGGTGAAGAAGGCGATCGCGGCGCAGCCGACGTTCAAGGTCCACGCGAGCGTGGGCGCCGACCCGGGCAAGGCGGCCTGAGCGATGGGGCCCTCACTGCTGATCACGATGGTGCTGCTGGCCGATGCCGGCGGCTCGGATCCGAAGGTGGCCGCGGCTGAGAAGGGGCGCGCCGCGACCGCCCGCGCAGGCGTCGAGCAAGGACGTGGTGGTCGGGCGTTCGGCGTTGGCGCTGCGCAATTCCGCCAATGCGCCCCGGCCCTGGGTGGCCGAGGCGATGAAGCAGCTGGCTGCCAGGCCGATGGATGGCGAGAGCCGGGTGATCGAGCTGGAGAACGGGAAGGTCGGGTACGTGGAGACGATCGTCACCCAGAAGATGTGCCTCACCTGTCACGGCACCCAGCTCGCCCCGCCGGTGGCGAAGGCGCTGAAGGCGAGGTACCCCGCAGATCGCGCCACCGGGTTCAAGGAAGGGGACTTCCGCGGAGTGGTCTGGGCGGAGATCTCGCGCTGAGGTCGGCGCAGAGGCGGACTACCAGCGCCGCATCGCGCCCAGGTTGTGGACCTGAAGGAACCCGGCCCGCTTGAGCGTGCCCGCCGCCATCGCACTTCGCGCTCCGCTGGCGCAGTAGAGGACGATCGGCTTGTCCTTCGGCCCGAGCTTGCCGAGCTTGTTGCTCAGGTCGGCGATCGGCAGGTTGGTCGCTCCCGGCAGGTGCCCACCGGAGAACTCCCCCGGCGAGCGGACGTCAATCAGCTTCGCGCCGTCCTGCACCAGCTTGCGTGCGGCCTCGCTCGAGACGTTGCCCCGCGAGCGCAGGATCATCACCGCCACTGCTCCAACCACTGCCACCACCATCAAGATCGTCGACAGGTCCATGCGCGGTGAGAGCCTCAGGCGGGGGAAGAGGATTCACCGACGGCGCCGAGCGCCTGCCGAATCGCCGCCTGCACCCGGGCGGGCACCTCGGGCAGCGGGCTGGCGCTGCAGGTGGCGAGCACCTGCTTGAGCCGATCGCACGCCTCGGTGCAGCGCGGACAGCCTGCCAGGTGATGCTCCATCTTCACGCACAGCTCTTTGCCGATCTCGCCTTCCACGTGCTGGCTGTAGAGCGCGACGATGTCCGGGCAGGTGGGCCCCGCCGCGCGCTCGGGCAGCTGCAGCGTCTGGGCGAACCGATCGCGCACCGCCGCCCGGGCCCGATGCAGCCGGCTCTTCACCGCCTCGACCGACAGCTCGAGCACCTTCGCCGTCTCGGCCGCGCTCAGCCCTTCGACGTCGCGCAGCACGAACACCTCGCGGTAGGTGGGGGTGAGCGCCGCGATCGCCTCCTCCAGCGCGTGCTGCAGCTGGGCCGAGCCGGTCGCTTCTTCGGGGGTCGGGCCGGACGCGGGCTGCTGCATCACCTCGTCGCCCTCCAGCGATTCCATCGACGCAGGGGCGTGCACCGACTTGCGCCGCTGCTTGAGGCAGAAGCTCCGGGCGAGGGTGAAGAGCCAGGTCGACAGCGACGAGTCCCCGCGAAAGTCGCTCAGGTTCCGGGCGGCGGCGATCAGCGTCTCCTGGGTCACGTCCTGCGCGTCGGCCTCGTCGCGGCACAGCTTCATTCCAAATCGCCAGATCTGCCGCTGGTGGCGCTCGAGCATCTGCCCGAGGGCGGCGCGATCACCCTTGCGGGCCCGCGCCAACAGCTCGTCGTCTTCGGTTGAGTCCATGAAGCCCTCTCGTAGCGCGGAAGGGCGCAGACTGCTCGGGTGATGGAAGGGTGTAGGATCCGCCCCAATGACGCACCTGGCACAGCCGACCCGCCCTGCGGCGAGCATCTGGATCTGGGCCTTCGGCTACTTCGCCGCCTACGCGCCTTACTCGGCCCTCACCAAGGCGCTGAGCGACGGCGCGCTGGGCGAGAAGCTGTCGGGCAACGCGATCCTGCCGGTGTCGACCTTCACCTCGCTGGTGGGGATGATCGCCTTCATGCTGATCAGCGGCTGGTGGCGGCTGGCCAGCACCACCGAAGTGTTCGGCCTGAAGGTGCCGACGCCGACCCGCTGGACGCTGCTGTCGGGGATCTGCACCGCGGCGATCATCACCACCACTACTCTGGCCTACACCTTCAGCGGCGTGAGCATCGTGCTGATGATGCTGCTGATGCGCGGCGGGGTGCTGATCATCGCCCCGATCGTCGACGCGATCTCCGGCCGCAAGGTGCAGTGGCACAACTGGGTCGCGCTGGGCCTGACCTTCGCCTCGCTGCTGGTCGCCGCCAGCAACTGGGACAACCTCGCGCTCACCATCACCGCGTTCGTCGACGTGGTCGCCTACGTCGCCTCGTACTTCGTCCGGCTGCGGTTCATGAGCCGGCTGGCGAAGAGCGACTCGCCCGACGCGACCAAGAAGTACTTCGTCGAAGAGCAGATGGTCGCCACTCCAGTCGCCTTCGGCGCGATGGGAGTGTTGGCGCTGATCGGACAGGGGAGGGTAATGGAGGAGATCCGCACCGGCTTCACCCACGTGCCGTTCACCTCGGCGGTCTGGATCGTGGTGCTGATCGGCCTCTTCTCACAGGGCACCGGGGTGTTCGGCGCGCTGGTGCTGCTCGACAAGCGCTCCAACTCGTTCACCGTTCCGGTCAACCGGGCCTCGAGCGTGCTGGCCGGCGTGCTGGCGACTTTGATCCTCACTCTCTGGCTCAGCCGGCCGCCGATCGCCTCCCGGGAGCTGCTCGGAGCGGCCCTGGTGACCCTGGCGATCGCGGTGCTCAGCGCCCCCGGCATCCTGAAGGCGCGGGCACTTGCCTCGGTGTCCAGGGGCTGACCGCGGGTGCAGATCCTGCGTCGGGGGCAATCGACGACATTTCTTGCACTACTTCAGTGGCAGGCCGGCGGGCCGCCGGCGGCCGGATGGGCCGAAGCCGCCCGCCAGATCAGCACCGCCGCCGCCGCCAGGAGCACCGACCGCCGGACCCAGGGGCTGAGCTTCCAGGTGGCGATCGCGGGCAGCTGCATCGCGGCCAGCACCGCCGTCCCGCCCAGGGCGAAGGAGGCCATCAGCCCCGCCCCCCAGCCCGCCGACCCCGCCGCCAGCGCGGCGAGGAACACTCCGTAGAGCAGCCCACAGGGAAGAAAGGGGGTGGCGGCGCCCAGCAGCCCGGCCCGCAGCGAGGGGGAGAGCCGCGCGCCGGCCCTGCCGAGGACCCGGGCGACTGCGGCCACCCCGGGCACCGGCTTGAGCCAGCGGCCGAGATCCAGCGCGGTGGCGATCAGCCCGGCGGCCATCAGCCAGGGCACCAGCGGCTGGGTCGAGGCAGACAGCAGGTGGGAGGCCCCGTGGCCGAGGCCGCCGAGGATCGCTCCGACCCCGGCGTAGGCGACGAGCCGCCCAGCGTGCCAGGCGGCGGCGGCCCGGAAGCGGGGCCCGCGCTCGTTGGGGAGGCCGGCGCAGGCCAGCGGCCCGCACATCAAGGCGCAATGCGGGCTTCCGCTGAGCCCCGCGACGATCGAGCCGGCAACTGTCGCGAGCAGCGGTGCTTCCACGCCACGGCCACCTCGCAACCGGCATGCCGTTCGCAATGCGGCCCCCCGCCTTGTCTCGCCCGCCTTGCCTTCACTGCTCGAGTCCTGTCCCTCCCGGGAGCGAGTCTGCCCGGTTCTGCTGCGCGGGCTGCGAGGCGGTGCATGGGTTGCTGGTCGAGCAGGGGCTGACCCGGTACTACACCCTGGCCCGCGACGAGGTGGCGCCGGTCTCCCTTTCCCCCGGCCGCAGCCTGGCGTGGCTCGAGCCGCTGGTGGAGCAGGTGGCGCTCAACCCCGGGCAGCTGAAGACGCTCGAGCTCGACGTGCAGGGGATCCACTGCGCCGCCTGCGTGTGGCTGTTCAACGAGACCTTCCGGCGAAAGGGCGGGGCGGCGATCACCGTCAACCCGGCGCTCGGGCGGGTGCGGCTGCAGTGGGAACCCAGGCAGGTCGAGCTCTCGGGCTGGGTCCGCGAGATCGAGGCGTTCGGGTACGTGCTGGGGCCGGCGAGCAAGCAGGGGCTGGCCGCCTCGAGCGAGCTGCCGATGCGGTTGGGGATCAGCGCGGCGATCACCCTCAACGTGATGCTGTTCTCGGTCAGCTTCTACTTCGGGCTGGCGCCCGCCGACGGCGAGCTGTTCGCGATCTTCTCCACGCTGTCGCTGCTGCTCTCCACGGCGGTGGTGGTGATCGGTGGCTGGCCGTTCTTCCGCGGCGCGGTGCGGGGCTTGAAGAGCGGGGTGCTGCACCTCGACCTGCCGATCGCGCTGGGGATCCTGCTGGTCTGGGGCACTTCGGTGGCGCAGGCGGCCGGGCCGGGCGGCGACTCCGCCTACTTCGACACCCTCAACGTCTTCATCACCCTGATGCTGCTGGGCCGCTGGCTGCAGCAGCGGGTGCTCGAGCGCAACCGCCGCTTCCTGCTCGAGGACGACGGCGCCGAGGGGCTGTTCGTCCGCCGGCGGAGCGGGACGCGGATCGAGGTGGTGGCGGCGCCGAAGATCCGCACCGGCGACGAGCTGCTGATCGCGCCCGGAGAGCTGATCCCGGTGGACGCGCGGGTGGCGGCTGGCGCGCTGGTGAGCACCGACTGGATCACCGGCGAGTCGGCGCCCAGGCAGCTGGAGGCGCAGCAGGTCGCGCCCGCCGGCAGCTTCAACGCCGGGCGCACCGCGCTGGGCGCGATCGCCGTCACCGACTACTCGCAGTCGGCGCTGGTGGCGCTGCTGCGGCTGCCTCCTTCTCGCGAGGGAGCGCCGGCGCCGCATCTGCAGTTCTGGCACCGGCTC
>JAGSPQ010001054.1 GCA_018262385.1 Myxococcaceae bacterium
AACCCGCCCGCCGACGCGCTGCTGTCGCGCCAGACCGAGGCCGACGTCGAGGGCGGGACGTCACCCGAGCCGCTGCAACCGCTGTTCACGCGGGTGTGGTCGATGGTCGAGAAGGTGCTCGACGGACGGGTGACCCAGCTGCCGTGGACCTCGCCGCTGGTGCTCTCCGACGGCTCCGTGGTCGGCTGCGAGATCATGCAGGTCGGGGGGGAAGCCGGCGTGAACGGTGTCGCGGTGCTCGCCCTGCTGCAGCCGCTGACGACGCTGCCCAGCCTGTTCCTGGAGGCATTCTGCGCGCGCCACGGCGTGTCCCGGCGCGAGCAGGAGGTGATCAGCCTGCTGCTGGAGGGGAGTGGCACCGCGGAGATGGCGAGCCGCCTGTCGATCAGCGAGTACACCGTCCGGGACCACCTCAAGCGGTTGTACCGGAAGACGGGCACCCGGTCGCGCAGCGAGCTGATCAGCGTCGTGTCGACCGCGCGCATGGAACCGGCCGGTGGCGCGCACCGGCGCTGAAGGGTATTTCGGCCGGCAGCCGCCGGAACTGTCTATCGGGTGGATATAATGAAATGGTTGTTGGAGGCGCTCTGATGCGAAGCCTGCGCACTGGGATCATCACGGTCCTTGTCTTGGCGATGGCCGCTGCGGTGTCGGCGAGCGGTTTCGTGGTGATCCTGAAGAATGGGACCAAGATCCCGTGCCGGGACCCGCTGCGGATCGATGGCGGGAACGCGATCATCACCCTGGTGACCGGCACCGTCGCCTCGTACCCGGTCGATCAGGTCGACGTCGTCGAGACCGAGCGCTACAACCAGCAGGGGCTCGGCGATGCCCTCATCATCGACGAGCTGTCGATGGGCACCCCGATCCCGACCCCGACTCCCAAGGTGTCGCTCGGCCGGTTCGCCAGCATCGACGCCGGCAACCGCGACCCTGAGCTCGCCGCCAAGTTCGTGCCGACGCCGACCCCGACCCCGGGCATCAAGCTGCAGCCGCAGCCCTACCACGACGAGCGCGTCGACCAGGCGTTCACCAGATACTTCGACGAGCGCAACCTGCTGCTCTACCGGACGAGCGCGGGGACCCGCCCGGAGTACTTCTTCGTCCAGGTCGTCACCGATTCCCAGCGCGAGGTGTTCGAGGCGCTGCGAATCGTGAACGACGCCTTCGCGCTGATCCACAAGCTCCAGCCCCAGCTCGCCCCGGCGGCGATCGAGCTGCAGATGATCCAGACCACCGGTCGCGCCGCCGGCACCTTCCGGATCACGCCCGAGATGGCTCGCACGCTGGCCGAGAAGCAGACCTCGATCGAGCAGTTCTACGTGAACTACGTGATCTTCTAGGAGTTCGTACCGCACTAGCCTGTTGGGCGGGCGTGGTGGACCGAAGTGTAGGCGGACGGCCAGTGCGGCACGAACTCCTCAGGATGCGCACAGCGCATCCCCGTCGCCCTGACCCGGCAGACGGCGCGCCAGAGGCAGCCACGCCACGAACAGCGCGCCCGAAAGCGCCGCCGCGGCGAGGAACGCGCCGCCGCCGCCGACCCTCGCGTACAGCGGTCCGGCCAGCGCCGACCCGGCGACGACACCCAGCCCGAAGGTCGCCACCAGCGAGGCGGGGGTCGGCGGCAGGGCGAGGAGCAGCCAGCGCAGCGGTGACAGCAGGAGCGCGAGCCCGAGCAGCCGGCGCCGACCGAGCTGCCGCTCGAGGCGGCCCCCGGCGAGGAAGGCGACCAGCTCCGCGACCACTCCGAGCGACCACAGCGCGCTGATCGCCGCCCCGCGGAAGCCCTCCTCCAGGAGGTGGATGGAGAAGAAGGCGTAGTACGGGCCGTGCGCCACCTGGTGGACGGTCAGCAGCGCGAGCAGCCACCACACCGCCCCCGGGATCCGCCCCCGCGACGGTTGTCGCGGGGGATGGGCCGAGCGCTCGAACGGCAGGCAGGTGCAGGCCAGCACCACCAACGACGCCGACAGGACGAGCGGGAAGCGGGCCGCAGCGCCGCGCGCCATCAGCGCTGCCGACGCCACCGCCGCGGCCACGAACCCGAGTGAACCCCAAACCCGCAGGGAGCCGTAGCCGCTCGCCGGCAGACGCTCGAGGACCGCCGCCTCGACCAGCGGCAGCACGGTGCCGTAGCCGAGCCCGACCATGAAGAAAGCGACGCCGAGCAGCCACGTCCCCTCGAGCCGGGCGATCGCGAGCGCGGCGACGATCGACGCCGCCAGGTGCAGGCTCAGCACACCGGGGAACCACAGCCCCCGGTCGACCCGCGCGCCGAGCGCCGGCGTGTAGACCAGCTTCGGCAACGAGAACAGTGCGGTGATCAGCCCGACGCCGACCGCCGCCACGCCCCGATCCTGGAGATACGGTCCTAGGAGCGGCAGCACAACTCCGAGAACCGCAAAGTAGGCGGCGTAGAACGGGGCCGCCAACTTTGACGGGATGGCGTCGTTTCGGTAGCGTAGAGCCATGGGTGAGATCGCCGTGGTTGGTGCCGGCCTCGCTGGAC
>JAGSPQ010000430.1 GCA_018262385.1 Myxococcaceae bacterium
AGATCGCGATCAGCACGTAGCCGATCTGGGCGATGCCCGAGAAGCCGAGCAGCCGCCGCGCGTCGGTCTGCGGCAGCGCGAACAGGTTGCCCACCGCCATGCTGGCGGCGCTGATCAGCCCGAGTGCGGGGGCCCACACCGCGTGCTGCTGGCTCCAGCCCGACAGCAGCACCACGGTGAGCGCCGCCATCCCGCCCGCCTTCGGCGCCACCGAGAGGAAGGCGACGAACGGGGTGGGGGCCCCCTGGTAGGTGTCGGGGACCCACATGTGGAAGGGCACCGCGCCGACCTTGAACCCGAAGCCGGCGAGCACCATCAGCATCCCCAGGGCCGCCAGGGGCGACAGCTCGCCCGCGGGCACCGCCGAGATCGCGGTCGAGCCGGTGGCGCCGATCACCAGCGCGAGGCCGAAGAGGGTGAACGCCGAGCTGGCCACCCCGGTGACGAACAGCTTCAGGCCCGCCTCCGGCCCCAGCCGGGGGGAGGAGACCGGCCCATCGGTCTTGGCCCAGGCGGCGAGCACGTAGAGGGGAATGCCCATCAGCTCGAAGGCGACCACCAGCAGGATCCAGTCGCGGGCGCCGGGGAGCACCATCATCCCGGTGATGCTCAACAGCAGCAGCGCGTAGTACTCGGCCTGGCGGCGGGGGGTGGTCTCCTCGAGCCAGTCGATCGAGCCGAGCACCCCGAGCGCCCCGGCGCAGAGGAAGACCCGCTTGAAGAACAGCACCCACGGCCCGGAGACGTAGACCCCGTAGGGGGCTTCGCCCGACAGATCGAGGAAGAAGGAGGCCGCCAGCGCGCCGGCCAGCACCGCGGCGGTGACGTAGCCGAGCACCCGGCCGGGCACCCGGAAGAAGGCGTCGGCGATCAGCACCCCCGCGGCGGCGGCGGCCACCAGGAGGTCGAGCGAGAAGACCTGCAGCCAGGCGTTCATCGGGTCACCGCCTCGGCGAGGGCCGCCAGCGGGATCCGCCCGAGGTACCCGTTGCTGGCGACGTCGATGAAGTCGAGCAGCAGCCGCGGCCAGAACCCGAACACCACCAGCGCGGTGCCCAGCACCAGCGGCGCGGCCCACTCGGTGCGCTGGGCGTCGGGGAGGGTGGCGAAGGCGCCTACCGGAGCGGGGCCCCAGAAGATCGTCTTGCAGGCGCGCAGCACGTAGACGGCGGTGACGAAGGCGCCCAGCACCCCGGGGATCACCCACCAGGTCGAAGCTCCCTTGGCGGCGCCGGCGAAGACCATGAACTCGGCGACGAAGCCGGCGGTGCCCGGCAGGCCCAGCGACGAGAGGCAGGCGAGGGTGAAGAACCCGGCCACCGCGGGCATCACGTGGGCGAAGCCTCCCATCTTGGCGATCGCGCGGGTGTGGGCGCGCTCGTAGACCAGGCCCACCAGCGCGAAGAACAGCCCGGTCATGATCCCGTGGGCGAACATCTGGAACACCGCTCCGTTCCACCCGGCGGTGGTCATCGTCGCGGCGCCGAGCATCACCACGCCCATGTGGCTCACCGACGAGTAGGCGATGATGTACTTGAGGTCCGTCTGGCTGGCGGCGCACATCGCGCCGTAGAGGATGTTGATCACCGCCACCGCGCCGACGATCGGCGCCCACCAGACGGCGGCGTCGGGGGCGAGCACCATCCCGATCCGCATCACTCCGAAGGCGCCCAGCTTCATCAGCACCCCGGCGTGGAGCATCGAGACCGCGGTCGGCGCCGAGGCGTGACCATCGGGCGACCAGGTGTGGAAGGGGAACACGCCGGCGAGGGTGCCGAAGCCGAGCCACACCAGCGGGAAGACCAGGTGCTGCACCGGCAGCGAGAAGCGGGTGGCCTCGAGCGCCTGCAGATCGAAGCTCTTCGCGCCCGAGTTGGCCCACAGCGCGAACATCGCGACCAGGATCGCCGCCGAGCCGACCAGCAGCATCAAGGTCAGCTTCATCGCCGCGTACTCCTTGCTGCCGACGGCGAAGCGCTTCCAGACGAACTTGAACGGGCCGGACGGCTTGACCTGGTGGCTCGAGCCCCAGATGCCGATCAGCAGGTACATCGGCAGCACGGCGATTTCGTAGAAGAGGAAGAAGACGAACAGGTCCTGCGAGACGAACACCCCGAACACGCCGGAGACCAGCACCAGCAGGAGGATGAAGAACTCCTTGTCCCGGCGATCGACCGTCCAGCTGGTGAGCACGCAGGTGGCGATGATGATCCCGGTCAGCAGCAGCAGCGGTACGCCCCACCCGTCGACGGCGAGCTTGAGGTGGATGCCGAGAGAGGGGACGAGCGGGAAGGTCTCGAGCAGCTGCAGGCCCGCAGCGGCGCGGTCGTAGATCAGCGCGACCCAGATGCTGCCGACCAGCGAGATCACCGCCCCGGCGAGCGCGACGAGGCGGACGGCCAGCTTCGCCGAGTTGGGGATCAGCAGCAGGATCGCCGCGGCAATCGCGGGGGCGGCGACGATGGTCGCGAGCAGGTGGCTCATCGCAGCACCCCGATCAGCGCCAGGGCGATCACCCCGGCGACCACCATCAGCGCGTAGTCGCGGATCTTCCCGGTCTGCAGCTTGCGCGCGGACGCGCCGGCTTCGATCGCCGACCAGCCGCTGAAGTTCATCAGCCCGTCGACGAGGTACCGATCGATCCACCCGAAGAGGGCGGGGAAGGCCTGCAGTCCAACCTGGTAGGCGAAGGCCCAGCTGCGATCGACCAGCGAGAGCCGGTCGAGCTTCTCGAGCGTCGCGGCGAACGGAGCGGCGCGGCCGGTGCCGAAGACGAACACCGCCGCGGCCACCCCGGCCAGGCCCATGCTCGAGGCCACGATCGGGGTGAGCCCGAGGTGGAGGCTGTAGGGGACGCTGACCTGGCTGGCGAGCCAGCCGCCGAGCAGGCCCGAGAGCAGCGCGGGGATGGCGAGCACCACCAGTGGCCCGGTGATCGCCAGCCCGCCTTCGTGGGCGTGGGCCGACTTCTCCGACACCTGGCCCCAGAAGGCCTTGACCACCACCCGGCCCATGTAGAACGCGGTCAGGAAGGCGGCGCCCATCAGCATCGTCCACGGGACCCAGTGGGCGCGCCCCTCGAGAGAGGCGAGCACGAGGTCCTTGCTGAAGAAGCCGGCGAACCCGGGGATGCCGGCCAGCGAGAGCGCGCCGATCACGAACGCGGTAGTGGTCAGCGGCAGCTTCTTGCGCAGGCCGCCCATCTGGCTCAGCTCGTTGGAGTGGACCGCGTGGATCACGCTGCCGGCGGCGAGGAACAGCAGCGCCTTGAAGAAGGCGTGGGTGCCGAGGTGGAAGAAGCCGGCGAAGGCGCTGCCCGCTCCGAGGGCGGCGATCATGTAGCCGAGCTGCGAGCAGGTGGAGAAGGCGAGCACCTTCTTCAGGTCGTTCTGCACCATCGCCAGCCCGGCGGCGAAGACCGCGGTGCCGGCGCCGATCCACAGCATCACGTCGCGGGTGGCGGGCGCGAGGGCGAACAGCGGGTCGGCGCGCACCACCAGGTAGACGCCGGCGGCGACCATCGTGGCGGCGTGGAGCAGGGCGGAGACCGGAGTCGGGCCCTCCATCGCGTCGGGCAGCCAGATGTGCAGCGGGAACTGGGCCGACTTGCCGACCACCGCGACGAAGAGCAGGGCGGTGACGGCGGTCGCGACCGCGGTCGAGGGGTGCGAGGTCCACTCGAAGCCGCCGGTGGAGACGAACAGCACCAGCAGGCCGAAGAGGAAGCCCATGTCGGCCAGCTTGGTCATCCAGAACGCCTTCACCGCGGCGCGGGCGGCCGAGGGCTTGGCGAAATAGAAGCCGATCAGCAGGTAGCTGGTGAGGCCGACCAGCTCCCAGCCGAAGAACAGCTGCAGCAGGTTGGGGGCGACCACCACCACGTTCATCGAGAAGAGGAACAGGGCGTGGAGGGTGAAGTAGCGGCCGAACGCGCGCGGCGGCTCGTCGTGCATGTAGGCGATCGAGAACACCTGCACGCACAGCGCGACCAGGCAGACCACGATCAGCATCGGCAGCGAGACGCCGTCGATCAGCACGCCCATCTCGGCCATCGGCACGCCGCGCTCGAGGATCCACGGCTCGACCCAGCGGGCATCGGGTGCGCCGCCGAGGCGATCGACCAGCAGCTTCCCGGCGGCGCCCAGCGAGGTGAGGCTGCCGAGGATGCAGATCCAGGCGGCGGGAGCGCCCCGGTGCCGCAGCGGGAAGGCAATCAGCAGCAGCAGCGCAGCGGCCGCGGGGGCCAGCGTCGCCAGCAGGCCGAGGAAGATCGGACTCATTGTCGGGCCTCGCTCGCCAGGTCGAGCACGGTGTCGCCGTACCGCCGGTAGAGCAGCATGATCAGCGCGAGGCCGACCGCGACCTCGGCGACGGTGAGCGCCAGCGCGAAGAGCACGAACACCTGCCCCGAGGCGCCGCCGTGGAAGTGGCCGAAGGAGGCGAAGAGGATGTTCGCCGAGTTGGCCATCAGCTCGACCGACAGCAGCATCGCGACCGCCTGGCGCCGGGTGAGCAGGCCGTAGACCCCGATGCACAGCAGCAGCGAGGCGAGGATGATGCAGTGGGAGAGCGTCATGGCGCGGCCCCCTCGCGAACCGGGGTGGTGGCGGGCTCGCGGCCGGTGACCGGATCCGGGTCGCGGCGGCGGGCGAGGACCACCGCTCCGACGATCGCGGCGAGCAGCAGCAGCGAGATGGCTTC
>JAGSPQ010001055.1 GCA_018262385.1 Myxococcaceae bacterium
GACTCGGCGAAGGCGGCGTTGATGTGCTGCACGATCACGATCGGCGCGGGGAAGTCGCCTGGCAGCTCGGAGAGCAGCCGGTGCACCACCTGGGGCCCGCCGGTCGAGCTGGCGATCGCCACCACCCCGATCGCCGACGACGAGAAGGCGACCGAGTCGGCCACGACCGGCAGCGCGCTCTGCGACTGGCTGGGCGGCTTGCGAACCCCGCGCAGGTGGCGAATCACCCGCACCGACGACAGCAGCTTCACCTCGCGGGCCAGGTTCCACGCATCGGGCCCCGCATCGAGCGCCGGCTTCACCTGCAGCGCCAGCGCGCCGACTTCCAGCGCGCGGTGGGTCAGCTCGGGCGCCATGTTCCGCGGGTCGGCGGTGAGCACCAGGATCGGGGTCGGGATCTCCCCCATGATCTTCTCGGTGGCGGTCAGCCCGTCCATCTCGGGCATGTCGACGTCCATCGTGATCACATGCGGGCGCAGCGCCCGGGCCATCTCGATCGCTTCCTTCCCATTGGCGGCGGTGCCGAGCACTTCCAGCGTCGGATCCTTGCCCAGCGCGTCGACGATCAGCTGTCGACACAGCGGCGAATCATCGACGACCAGCACCCCCACTTTCAGCGCCATGCTCCATCTAAGCCAGCAAACGGCTTACAACGTCAACCAGATCCTGTCGCACCAGGTCCCCCTTGGTGATGTAGCCGTCGGCGCCCGCTTCCATGCCTTTGCGCCTGTCGGTTTCTGCTCCCCGGGTGGTGACGATCACCACCGGCAGCGTGTGCAGCGTAGGGTGGCTCTTCAGCCGCCGGGTCAGCTCGAGCCCGTCGACCTTCGGCATCTCGAGATCGGTCACCACCAGGTCGACCGCCTCGCGGCCGAGCCTTTCCATCGCCTCGGCGCCGTCGTTGGCGTTGACGATGTCGTAGCCGACCGCCTCGAGCAGCGACGAGAGCAGCTCGCGGGTCAGCGGCGAGTCGTCCACCACCAGGATCTTCCGCCGCCGGGTGACCTCGGTCTTCCGCGCCGTCGATGACAGCTGCATCGTCCGGCCGTGGGCGAAGGCGACCAGGTGCGCGGACGACAGCACCAGCGCCAGGCTGCCGTCGGCCAGCGGGGTGGCGCCCGAGAGGTGGGCGAAGCGGGAGAGGATCCCCTTCAGCGGGAAGATCGCCTGCACCCGTTCTTCGAGCACCCGATCGATCGCGATCGCCGCCGACTGCCCGCGGCCCTTCAGCAGCAGCACCAGCTCGCCGACCGTCGCCGGGCGCTCGGGGGCAGCGCCGAGGATCGAGGCGATCGACGCGAACGGCACCACCTCGGCGCCGACGTACAGCGCGGGGCGGCCGAGCGGCGCGACGGTCAACGACACCGGCACCCGGAGCTCGAAGCTGGCGCCCCGGCCGATGCTGGAGGTGACGGTGATCTCGCCGCCCAGCCCGAGCAGCTTCACCCGCACCACGTCGAGGCCGACGCCGCGGCCCGACACGTCGGTCACCTCGTCCTTCGACGAGAAGCCGGGCAAGAAGATCAGATCGAGCGCGGCGGCGTCCGACAGGGTGGCGGCGTGGCCCGCGTCGACCAGCCCTTTGCGGACCCCGACCTCGCGCAGCCGGGCCGGGTCGAGCCCGCGGCCGTCGTCCTCGACCTTCAGCAGCAGCCGTTCGCCCTCGCGCTGGGCGTGGAGGGTGAGGTGCCCCCGGGGAGACTTCCCCGCTTCGACCCGCTCGTGCCGTTCTTCGAGGCCGTGATCGATCGCGTTGCGGACCAGGTGCATCAGCGGCTCGCGCAGCGACTCGAGCACCGACCGATCGACCCGGGTGTCCTCGCCCTCGACGTCGAGGTCGACCTCTTTGCTCAGCTCGCGCGACAGATCGCGCACCATCCGCGGGTAGGGCTCGAACAGCACCCCCAGCTGCATCATCCGCAGCGCCTGGATCTCTTCGGACAGGGCGGTGAGATCGCGCAGCTCTTCGTTCGCCAGCAGCTTGCCTTCGCGGTGCAGTTCGGCCGCGGCGTCCTTCGACCGGGCGAGCCGGCCGGCGATCTCGGCACCGGCGGGCCCCAGGTCCTCCGCCATCCGCTGGATCTGCTGCAGCTCGCGGCTCAGCTGCAGGCGGCGGGCGGCGGCCAGCTCGCGGCGGCGGCTGCGGGCGACCAGGCTGGTGGTGGTCGAGGTCAGCATGTCGAGCGACTGCTGGCTGATGCGGACGCTGGCGTCGACGCGCGCGGCGGCCACCGCGGTCGGGCTCGAGGGGTGCGGCGCGGGGTCCAGCTCGGCGGGCGACGGGGCGGGCGGTGGCGGCTGGGGCGACGAGGGCGGCGCAGCGGGCACCGGCGCCGAGGCCGCCGGAGCGGTGCCGGCCTGGCCCTTCTCGACCTGCACCCGCTGCTTGAGCCACTCGAGCAGCCGCGGCAGATCGGGAGGGGCGCCGCCCGACGCTCCGGACAGCACGGTGACCGCATCGGAAGCGACCAGCAGCGCGTCGGTGGACGCCGGGGCGAGCAGGTAGTTCACCGGGTGGGCCGCCCGCACCACCTCTTCCATCTCGTGCACCAGCGAGTTGATGTCGGCGAAGCCCATCATCCGCGCCTCGCCCTTCAGCCCGTGCAGCTCGCGCAGCGCGGCCTTGCCGGCCTCGAGATCCGCCTGCCCTTCCAGCTGCATCAGGTAGCGGCCGATCTTCTCCAGCCGCTCGAGGACCAGCTCGCGAAACTGCTGCAGCAGCTTGTCGCGCGGAGTGGCCATCAGGACGTCTTCCACCGCTCGACCAGCGAAGAGAGGCTGCCGGAGAGCGCGACCAGCTCGTTGTTGGCCGAGCTCAGCTGCCGGGTCGCCGCCAGGCTCTGCT
>JAGSPQ010000431.1 GCA_018262385.1 Myxococcaceae bacterium
CTCGGTGATGCCCGGGCTGCACACCCCCGAGGTCGGCGGGCACGAGGTGGTGTGGTGGGATCCGCGCGCGCTCGAGCTCGACAAGGTCCACAGCACCGGGCTGCAGCAGGACGAGGTGCTGCGCGAGGATCCCGAAGGCGTCAACGCCGCCGCCGGACTGGCCGGCTTCAACGCCTGGCGAGAGGCCCGGCAGCAGAGCCTCGCCGCGGGATCCGTTCCGTCGATGCGGGTGATCACCGCGCGCGAGGCCGCCGTCGCGCCGCGCGAGCCAATCACCCACGAGGCCAGCGACAGCGTTCGCACCGGCCGGCCCGGCGGCCGAAGGTTCGGCGCGCTGGTGCACGCCGCGCTGGCCGAGGTTCCGCTCGAGGCCACCGCCGCGCAGATCGCGACCGTGGTGCGGCTCAAGGGCCGGCTGCTCGGCAGCTCGGAGGAAGAGGGGAGGGCGGCGAACGAGGCGGTGGGCGCGGCGCTGCGCCACCCGCTGCTGCGCGGCGCGGCGAAGAGCCCGGCGGTGCGGCGCGAGAGCCCGGTGTCGCTGCGGCTCGAAGACGGAACGCTCGCCGAAGGGGTGATCGACCTCGCGTTCCTCGAGGCGGAAGGGTGGGTGGTGATCGACTTCAAGACCGACGCCGAGCTCGAGGGTCACCGTGCCGAGTACGAGTCGCAGGTCTCGGTCTATTTGCAGGCGATCGCGAAGGCGACCGGCAAGCCGGCGCGCGGGGTGCTGCTGAGCGTCTGAGTTGCGCGCACGCGTTCGCCTTGCGTTTTTTCGAAGCTGGCATGACCGATGCGGGCTTCCTCGAGACCCAGCCTCGAGGAACTCATGCGCTCCGAATCCGCAAGAATTGCTGCCGCCGCGTTCGTCGCCGTCGGACTCGCTGCCTGCACCGACGGCCGCAGTCCACCCTCGAACGACGGCTCACCGCACCCCGCCGTTCCGGTGAACGACCTCTCCGGCGCGGCTGCCGCATTCGTCCCGCTCGATCGGCTGCGGCCGGTCACCGAGAACGAAAAATTGATCCAGGAGGGCCGGAACACTTTTCGCTTCGACACCTTCGGCGACGAGGCCTTCTGGGGGAAGGGCGGCCTCGAGCTGAACCGGGCCATCGCCGGCAAGGGCAACGGCGGCTTCGGGGTGGGCGTCAGTCCGAAGACGGCCCTCGCGGCCGGCCTGAAGGTCGACGCCCTGGCGCTGCCTGCGGATCTGGTCACAGCGCTCAAGGCGGGCCAGGTGGACCTCGATGATCCGAAGACCACGATCGCCCTGCTCAAGCTCGACGCCGTGCTCGGCCTGAAGGGCCTGTTCGAGGACGAGCGCCTCGTCTCGGTCGGGATCACCTGCGCGCTCTGTCACTCCACCGTCGACGACTCGTTCGCGCCCGGCATCGGCCAGCGCCGCGACGGCTGGGCCAACCGCGATCTCGAGGTCGGGACGATCATCGGCCTCGCCGAGGACCTGAGCCCGGTCGCCAGGTTCCTCGACGTCGACGAGGCGACCGTTCGCGCCGTGCTCCAGAGCTGGGGCCCGGGGCGGTTCGACCCCCAGCTGTTCCTCGACGGCAAGGGGTTCCGCCCCGATGGGAACACGGCGGCGATCCTCATCCCGCCGGCGTTCGGGCTGGCCGGGGTGAACCTCAGCACCTCGACCGGGTGGGGCTCGCTGCCCTACTGGAACGCGTTGGTGGCGGTGCTCGAGATGCACGGCCAGGGCAACTTCCTCGACGTGCGGCTCGACGACCCCAACCAGTTCCCCGTCGCGGCCCGCAACCAGTCGGGGCACGTCGCGGTCGAGCAGGACCTCGTGTCCCCGAAGCTGCCGGGGCTGCAGGCGTACCAGCTGTCGCTGCGCGCGCCGGCCGCGCCGAAGGGATCCTTCGACGAGGCGGCCGCCGCGCGCGGAGCGCAGCTGTTCGTGACCCAGGCGCGCTGCTCGACCTGCCACGTCGCGCCGCTGTTCACCGAGCCCGGCTACAACCTGCACCGGCCGGACGAGATCGGCGTCGACGACTTCCAGGCCAATCGCTCGCCCGAGAAGCGCTACCGCACCACGCCCCTGCGCGGGCTGTGGACCCACCCGAAGGGCGGCTACTTCCACGACGGCCGGTTCGCCACGCTGCTCGAGGTGGTGACCCACTACGACCAGGTGCTCGACCTGGGGCTCGACGGCGCGCAGCAGCAGGACCTCGTCGCCTACCTGCTCTCGCTTTAGTCGAACAGCACCTGCTGCCGGGTCGCCTCGGGCTCGACGAACTTCGCCAGCGCGGCCGCCTCCGCGGTCAGCGCCTCGCGCGCCTGCTTCGCCAACGGCTCGAACGGCTTCATCGTCAGCGTCGCCGAGGCCTTCGCCCGATCGAGCTTCCAGGTCCCGGCCACGAAGCCGTCGACGAGGAAGGTGGGGAGGATCTGCAGGTTCTTCGTCGCGATGTGCGAGCGGTGCTCCTCGGCGATCACCCGCGAACGATCCGCGTGGCCCAGCACCAGGTTGTCGTAGTCCGGCAGGAAGCGAACCGGCGCCGGAGTGCCGACGTCGGGCCGCGGCGCCTTCGGCAGATCGAACAGCTCGCGCCCGCGCGGATCGAGGAACGCCTTCAGCTTCGGCCGCGAGTCCTCGAACCAGGCCTCGAGGTCCTTCAGCCCCGACCAGGCCTGCATGTCCGCCACGCTCGCCGGCCCGAACGCCGCCAGGTACCGCAGCACCAGGGGCCGCGGATCCGGATCGGTGGCGGTCGGCTTGCCGAGCCAGGCGCTGGCGAGCGCGAACTGCGAGTCGGTGGGAAAGCTCCAGGGAGCGTCGATCGGCACCTGCACCAACTGCAGCGCGCAGCGCACCGCGTACCCCATCGCCCGCACATCTCCCTTCGGGTTGAGGCGGACCAGCTTCTCGCGCACCTCCTCGAAGGTCCGCGGGCCGTCCTCGAGCAGCCCGGTGGCCTGGGCGGCGAGCTGCCGGACGTCGAGCCCCTTCGCCCGCTCGCGCAGCACCGTCGCAATGCTCCGCTCGAGCATCGGCGTGAAGATCGCCCGGAAGGAGACGAAGTCCCGGGCGGTCAGCAGGTGGAGCGTCCCCCGCAGCAAGGTGGCGCGCACCACCTCCCGCTTCTCCAGCAGGCGGGCCAGTTGCTTGCGCTCGAAGCCGGCCACCCGGGACCACAGCCCGATGAACGGCGGCCGCGGCAGCTGCGCCTGCATCGCCACCAGCCGCTCGATCGCCCTGGGGACCGTGGTCTTCTCGCGCGCGAGCAGCAGCTGGCGGGCGAGGGTGGCGCGGTTGAGTTGCCGAAGAGTGAGCTCCACGGGCCGCTGGTACCCCGGCGCCGGCCGACCGGCAACCCGCACGATGCGATCGACTACGGCTGGCCCTGCGCCGGCAGCCGCACCTCGAACCGCGTCCCCTTGCCCGGTACGGTCGAGCCGGTGACGGTTCCCCCCTGGTTCTCGACCAGTGCGCGGCAGGTGGTCAGCCCCAGCCCGAGTCCGAACGGCTTGGTGGTGTTCAGCGGCTCGAACAGGTGCGCCCAGACCTCGGGGCTGATTCCCGGCCCGACGTCCTCGACCGCGATCACCACCTGCTCCCCCTCGTGTCGGGCCGAGATCGACAGCCCCCCGCGATCGCCCATCGCCTCGAGCGCGTTCGAGATCAGGTGCCCCAGCGCGCTTTCCATCTGCTCGCGATCCACCGACACCGCGA
The DNA here is from genome assembly GCA_018262385.1 of Myxococcaceae bacterium. GTDB lineage: Bacteria > Myxococcota > Myxococcia > Myxococcales > Myxococcaceae > JAGSPQ01. The sequence continues at coordinate 3,692 of JAGSPQ010000431.1, forward strand.
GCGGCTGGGGGAGGTCGAGCGTCAGGCCGATCCGCGGGGGGCGCTCGTGGTTCGCCAGCGCCACGTCCACCAGCGCAGCCACCTCGACCCACCGCGGCTCGGCGGGGCGAATCCGCGCGAAGTCGACCAGGTCGACGATGATCCGGTTGGTGCGCCACACCTCTTCGGTGATGACCGCGACCGCCTGCCGGGCTTCGGGGGACGCGGACGGCCCGAGTGCCTTGGCCAGGATCGCGGCGGCGTTGGCGATCGCGCCGAGCGGGTTGCGAATCTGGTGGGCGAGCCCCCCGACGAGGCGGCCGAGCACCGCCAGTCGCTCTTCGCGCAGCAGCTGCTGCTGGGCGTCGGCCAGCTCGCGGTTGCGCTCGGCGACCCGGCGCTCGAGCCCTTCGTTCGCCATCCGCAGCGCATCCTCGGCCGATTTCAGCGCGGTGATGTCGTGGATGATCCCCACCAGGTGGGTCACCTCGCCGCTCGCGCCGCGCAGCGGGACCTTGGTGGTCGCCAGCACGTGGCGCTTTCCGGCCGCGTCGGTGATCGGCTCCTCGTCGATCTCGACCTCGTTGGCGGTGGCGAAGGTCTCGGTGTCCTTCTTGCGGAAGTAGTCCGCTTCGGCTTTGGGGAAGAAGTCGTAGTCGGTCTTGCCGACCAGCTGCTCCCGCGGGAAGCCCACCAACTGGCAGAGCGCGCGGTTGACGTAGACGAACCGGAACGCGCGATCCTTCACGAACACCGGGTGGGCGAGGTGATCAACGATCTGGGCCATGAAGCCAGGCCAGCTGCCCTCGTCCGTGGTCATCGCCGCCCCCCGTCCGGAAGGTTACTTGCAACAACCTCCAGAACACAGGCGACAATCAGCTTGTGCCCGGCCCGATCAAGCTCCCTCCCTCGGTCAGCCCCTCGACCGGGACCACCGGCACCACCCCCGCGCTCCAGCCCAAAGGGGTCCCCGGCACCACCCCCGCCCTGCCGGCCGATCGGTTCGGCTCGGTCAGCAAGCTCG
>JAGSPQ010000432.1 GCA_018262385.1 Myxococcaceae bacterium
GACGCCGCGTGCGCGGGGCTCACCCTGCCGAAGGCGACGCTGCTGCAGCGGCCCCGCACCGTGCTGAAGAACTCGTTCGGGTTCGGCGGTACCAACGGCTCGGTCGTCCTTCGCGCCTTGACCTGACATGACCCTGCCGGACGTCACCTCGGTGCTGCCGCACCGTCCCCCCTTTCTCTTCGTCGACCGCATCGTCGAGCTGACCGAGACGAAGGTGGTCGGGGTGCGGACCTTCCACGAAGACGAGCACTTCTTCAAAGGCCACTTCCCCGATCACCCGGTGGTCCCCGGCGTGCTGCTGATGGAAGGGCTGGCGCAGACGATGGGCTACTACGCGCTGCTGCAGAAGAAGGCGCCCCGGGTGTTCCTGGTCGGCATCGATCGCGCGCGGTTCCGGGCGATGGTCGAGCCGGGAAAAGAGGTGACCTACGAGGTCTCGATCGGCGAAGAGCGCTTCGGCACTCTGACCGGAAAGGGAAAAGTCACCGTCGGCGCTCAAAGGATCGCCGAGGCCACGCTGATGGGATACGCCGGCGACGGCAAGATGCTCTGAAACGATGAAGGACACATTCCAGCCACAAAAGTCGCTTCCTGAAGGCCACTTCGACGTGGTGGTGGTCGGCTCCGGCATGGGCGGCCTGACCTGCGCGCTGATCATGGCGAAGGAAGGCTTCAAGGTCTGCGTGCTCGAGCAGCACTACCGCCCCGGCGGCTGCCTCCACCGCTTCTTCCGCGACCGCGTCCCGTTCGACACCGGGTTTCACTACCTGGGCGGCGTCGGCGAGGGCGGGACGATGGCGAAGTACCTGCGCTTCATGGGCGTCGCCGACAAGCTGAAGTGGCACGACCTGGATCACGACGGGTTCGACGTCCTCAAGTTCCCGGACTACGAGTTCAAGGTCCCCGCGGGCTGGCCGGCGCTGACCAAGCGGCTGCACGACGAGTTCCCCGGCGAGCGCGGGGCGATCGACGCCTACGCCGCGGCCTGCCAGAAGATCTGCGCCGAGAGCTTCGCCTACAGCTTCCAGAAACCGCCCGAGGTCAGCGGCGAGTACACCAACGTCGCGCTCGCGCCGTTCCTGCGATCGCTGACGAAGAACGAGCGGCTGTACGCGGTGCTCACCGGCCAGAGCTTCCTCTACGGCGTCGATCCGCCGACCACTCCGCTCGAGCTGCACGCGCTGGTGCTCGACTCGATGCTCCAGGGTCCGGTCGGGCTCGACGGCGGCGGCGACGCGCTGGCGAAGGTGATGGTCGACGCGATCAAGTCGCACGGCGGAGAGGTGCGCACGAGGACCCGGGTGACCGCGCTCGAGACGAAGGGCGCGATGATGGAGAGCGTGATGACCGAGCGCGCCGGCCGCACCGGCGAGCCGCCGAAGACCGAGCGGCTGTTCGCCCGCTGCGTGATCTCCAACGCCCACCCGAAGACCACCCTCGACCTGCTGCCGCCCAACACCTTCCGCCCGGCGTTCACCTCGCGGGTCAAAGAGAGCCGCAACAGCATCGGCTGCAGCGCGGTCTACTTCCAGTCGACCTCGCCCAGCCCGGTGCGGCGCGACTACAACATCTATTCGTTCCCCTCGCTGGACGTCGATCAGATGTACCTCGATCGCGCGCCGGACGACGCGTCCGACCGGGGCCTGTTCCTCACCTTCCCGTCCGATCGCGAGGTCGGCTGGGACCACCCGCGGGTGGTGCTCGCGCTGGGCCTGATGGGGTGGAACGAGGTCAAGCAGTGGGAGCACTCGGCCACCGGGAAGCGATCGGACGAGTACGAGGAGTTCAAGAACCGCCACACCCAGCAGATGCAGGCGCAGATCGAGAAGCTGCTGCCGGATCACGTCGGGCACCTGACCCCGGTCGAGACCTCCACCCCGCTGACCAACCGCGACTACACCGCGTCGCCCGAAGGCTCGCTCTACGGGCTGCGCCACGGCATGGAGCGCTGGGGCCGCTACGCCCTCGCCTCCCGCACCAAGATCGACAACCTCTACCTCACCGGGCACAGCATCCTGATGCCCGGGATCGTCGGGGTGACGATCGGCGGGTTCGTCACCTGCTCCTACCTGCTCGGCTTCGAGGCGATCTTCGATCGGGTGGCGGTGGCATGAGGCGGGTCGTCATCACCGGCTTCGGAGCGCTCTCTCCGATCGGCAACACCTCCGACGCGATCGCCCACGCCCTCGAGCACGGCAAGAGCGGCGTCCGGGCGATGCCCGAGTGGGACAAGTGGAAGGATCTCCACACCCGGGTGGGCGGCGTCGTCACCGACATCGACGAGAAGAGCATCCCCCGCGAGTACCGCCGGTCGATGGGGCGGGTGGCGATCCTCGCCGCGCTGGCAGCGAGGGACGCGATCGCCCACGCCAAGCTCACCCCCGAGCTGCTCGCTTCCCACCGCGCCGGGCTCTCGATCGGCCAGACGGTCGGCAGCCCCTCGGCGATGCAGATCTACTTCGACACCCTGCGCGAGTCGGGCCCCCGCGGCCTCAAGTCGACCACCTTCCTCCAGCTGATGTCGCACTCGGCGGCGACCAACGTGGCGCTGATGCACCACATCAAGGGCCGGGTCTGGGCGCCGGTCGCCGCCTGCGCCTCGAGCAGCCAGGCGATCGGCCAGGGCTTCGAGACGATCCGCTCGGGAGCGCAGGACGTGATGCTCTGCGGCGGCACCGAGGAACTGCACTCGACCACCGCGATCACCTTCGACATCGTGGGCGGCACCTCGCGCGCCTTCAATGATCAGCCCCAGCTGACGCCCCGCCCGTTCGAGAAGCGGCGCGACGGCCTGGTGGTCTCCGAGGGCGCGGGGATCGTGGTGCTCGAGGCGCTCGATCACGCGATCGCGCGCGGGGTCCCGATCTACGGCGAGATCCTGGGCTTCGCGACCACCTGCGATGCGGAGCACATGTCCTCGCCCGACCAGGCGGGGATGGCGCGCACGATGGGCCTGGCGCTCGACTCGGCGGGCCTGAAGAGCTCGGACATCGGCTACGTCAACGCCCACGCCACCGGCACCGCGCAGGGCGACGGGGTCGAGGCCCAGGCCACGCTGGCGGTGATGGGCGATCAGATCCCGCTCTCGTCGACCAAGGGCCACACCGGCCACACCCTGGCCGCCTGCGGCGCGCTCGAGGTGATCTTCAGCCTGTTGATGATGGAGCGCGGCTTCCTCGCCCCGACCCTTCACCTCGAGCAGATCGCCGACGAGGCGAAGGGCCCCAACCACCTGCGGGAAGTCGTGCGCCGGAAGGTCAGCCGGGTGATGAGCAACAACTTCGCGTTCGGCGGGATCAACACCTCGCTGATCATCGCCGCCCCGAGCTGAACGCCCCGCCGGGCTACTGGCGCTGGGTGCCCCACCAGACGTACGAGGCGCCCTCGCTGCAGCGCACCACCGCCCAGCCCTGGTCGATGTAGGTGTCCGGCTTGCGCAGGTCCTCCTCGATCCGCTGGGCGTGATCGCTGGCACCGGCCGGCAGCGTCCGGCCACCCGCCAGCCGGAACATCTTCCCGAACGGCAGCCGCACGTCGCAGTCGTGCCAGGCAAAGGACGTGTCGTTGTGGAGCAGCGGCTCTCCCTTCGAGGAGAGGGTGAGCCGGCCCTTGAGCGCCGGCTTGACCGGCTCGGCGGGAACCTCGTCGTCGGTCAGCTTCGCCGCGACCGGATGCTTCGGCTCGGCGCCCTTCGGCTTGAGCATCCGGGTGACGCGGTTGATCAGCGTCGGCTTCGGAGCCGCCGGGGGCGGAGGCGGAATCGGGTACTCCTCTTCGCCCACCGCGGCGCTCGGGGCGGGCACCACCGGCTGGGCCTCGATCACCGGGACCGCCACCGGGGCGGGCGGCGGCAGCACGAGCGGCTCGGGGCGGCGCTGCCAGAGGGCCGCCGAGCCGACCGCCAGCAGGGCGAGCGCGATCCCGCTGCCCACCACCAGCCCGGGGCGGCGCCGGGGGAAAGGCGCCACCGCGATCGGCCCCGGCCGAGGCGTGAGCGCCGTCCGCTGGGAACTGATCGCGGTCTTCGCCTCGCGGGGAGGAATCACCACCGTCACCGCCGGGGCCGGGGCCGCGGGCAGCTGTACCGGCTGGGCGTACTTGGCGACGAACTTGCCGATCAGCTGGCTGTTCGCCATCACCCCGCGCAGCGCGATGAACCGCTCGAGCGCCATCTGCAGCTCGGTGCAGTCCCGGTAGCGAGCCGAGCTGGATCGGGCCATCGCCTTGTCGATGATCGCCTGCAGCTCGGGCGGCATGTCCGGCCGCCAGTTGGAGGCGGGGATCATCGTCCCGGTGAGGATCGCCTTCATCGCGTCCGTCTCGCTCTTCGCTTCGAACGGCCGGCGGCCGCAGATCAGCTCGTAGAGCACGATGCCGAGCGCGAACACGTCGACCCGGCAGTCGACTGGCTCGCCGAGCATCTGCTCGGGCGCCATGTAGACCAGCTTGCCGCGCACCGTCCCGGTCCGGGTCATCCGCTGCTGGCCGGCGACCCGCGCGATCCCGAAGTCGGCGACCTTCACCACCCCGTTGGTGCCCACCAGCAGGTTCTCGGGGCTGATGTCCCGGTGAATGATGTTCAGCGGCTTGCCGCGCTCGGCGAAGGAGTGGGCGTACGCCAGGCCCTCGCAGGCGCCGGCCAGCATCCGCGCCGCCAGCTCGAACGGCAGCGGCTGCTGGCCCGCCTGGGCC
>JAGSPQ010000433.1 GCA_018262385.1 Myxococcaceae bacterium
CGGTCGAGGCGGGCAGCACTCCCACTCCGATGTGGGTCCACTCGCACGGGATGGGCAAGTTCGGCCTGCTCGACGTCGAGATCTTCTCGCTCTCGGAAAAGGACCTCCAGCCGGCGGAGACCTTCTTCCACGAGCTGTGCACCGATCTGGCCTTCGGGCAGGGGCCCACCGCCCGCATCCCGGTCGCCACCAGCGTGGGGATGGGCTTTCAGCTGCTGCCCTGCGACGAGGCGCGGCGGAACCTGTTCGCGGTGCCTCCGGACACCTTCGACGGCCACGAGTCGGGCTTCCTCACCGTCGTCTCGCCCGAGGGCCGCCACTCGCTCAGCGAGGTGCTCTCGCAGTACCGCGACCGGTTCGAGGAAGAGACCGCCGAAGAGGCCGAGGAGCTGCTCAAGCACGCCAAGGCGCTGCTGCCGGCCTTCAAGGCCCGCTTTGGCCGCAAGGGGCTGATGGAGCCGCTGACCTTCGCGATCCGGGCCCCGTTCGAGGTGCATCCGGAAGGGGGCAAGGGGGACGCGCCGAAGGGGGAAGTGGAGGAGGAGCAGCTGTGGGTGGAGGTGCTCCAGTGGGAAGAGGGGACCCTGGTGGGCAAGCTGGTGGACGGGGGCGAGACCACCACCGAGTGGCGCAAGGGCGCCCACGTCGAGATCGAAGAGTCTCAAATCAACGCCATCGCGCTGTCACGCGAAGGCCGCACCCTCGACGAGGAAGAGATGAAGTCGCTCTTGCTCGCCGAGCGGCCGATGTAAAAGGGCCTACCAATGCCGGCACTGCTTCTTTTGACCGGACCGTCCGCGGGGTTGCGCCACGAAGTGCGGGGCGAAGTGGTGCTGGGACGCAGTCCGTCGTGTGAAATCCCTCTCGAAGACAGCAAGGTCTCGCGCCGCCACGCGAAGATCGTGGTGGAAAACGGCCAGGCGAAGGTCACCGACCTCGGCTCGCGCAACGGGACGCTCGTCAACGGCGAGAAGATCGAGGGCGAGACGATCATGCTGCCGGGCGATCAGTTCCAGATCGGCGACAGCACGGTGCTCTACGAGCCGCCGACCCGGGCGGCGCTGACCGAGAAAGAGCGCCCCGGCGAGGTCTCGTCGACCCCGCTGGAGGAGCTGCTGCCCGCCGGGGGCCCGCTGGGAGGCCTGTACAACGCGGGCGCGGCGCTGCTGTCGGCGGCGAACGAGGCGATGGTGCTGCGGCGCGCGGCCGAAGAGCTGGGCCGGAGCGTCAGCGCCGACAAGGCGGCGGCGCTGCTGGGCGGGATGGAAGGGCTGCTGACCGCGGCGGTGGTCGGCGCCGACTCGGTCGAGGTTCCGCGCAGCCTGGTGCGGGGCGCGCTGGAGCGGCGCGAGGTCGGCCGGGTGGGCGGGGTGCTCTGCGCGCCGCTGATGGCTTCGGGCGGAGCGCCGTTTGGAATCCTCTACGCCGAGCGCCCCGAGCCGTTCGGAGACGAAGAAGGCCGCACCATCGCGGCGCTGGGGCGGCTGGCGGGCGAGGCGTTCGCGGCGGTGCGGGCCCGGTCGGACGTGGACGCGGCGCCGGTGCAGCTGATTGGCGGCTCGCGCCAGTTCCGCAAGACGGTCGAGCAGGCGCGGCGGGCGGCGTCGGTGACCGAGCCGGTGGTGGTCTACGGCGAGCACGGCACCGGGCGGCTCTACACCGCGCGCTACATCCACTCCCGCTCGCCCCGGGCGCTGGGCCCGTTCATCGTCGTCGACTGCCGGCGGGCCCCGGTGCAGGTCGAGGAGGATCTGTTCGGGCGCGGCAGCACCCCCGGCGTTCCCCCGATGGCCTCGGCGCTGCTGCGGGCGGACGGCGGGACGCTGGTGCTGCAGCAGATCGAAGCGCTGCCACGGCACACCGCCGAGCGGGTGGCGCGGCTGCTGCTGCGGAAGGTCGCTCCGTCGCGGCAGGGTGGCGAGGAGGCGGTCGACCTGCGGGTGATGGCGACCTCGCATGCGCCGATCAGCGTGCTGGGCCAGCGGGGCGAGGTGGACGCCGAGCTGGGCCGGGCGCTGGCGGGCGCCGAGATCGAGTCGCTGCCGCTGCGCGAGCGGCGCCCCGACGTGCCGGCGCTCTACGAGGCGTTTGCGGCGCGGATCTCGCGCGGCCGGAAGAAGGAACTGCCCTCGCTGTCGCCGGACGCCCGGCGGCTGCTGGTCGACTACGCGTGGCCGGGGAACGTCGAGGAGCTCAAGGGGATCTCCGAGCGGCTGGCGCTGCTGTACGCCGGCACCGAGGTTCCGGCGCTGAAGCTGCCGCCCGAGGTCCAGGAAGGGGCGGCGCTGCCGGTGGCCCGCACCCTGGCGCAGATGATCTCCCGGCTCGAGCGCGACGCGATCAGCGAGGCGCTGCGCGAGGCGCGGGGGAAGAAGATCAAGGCGGCCGCGCTGCTGGGGATCAGCCGCCCGACGCTCGACAAGAAGATCGAGGACTACCAGCTGATCGTCGAGAAGCGCCGGACGCCGTGAGCCCGGGGGCCTTCATGATGCGGTCGGGGGGCTCGGCTGCCAGGCCACTCGTCCACCGCTGCGGCTGCTCGGGGGCTCAGCGTCACCGGGCGCCTCCCCCGGCCGATCGAGCCCCGGAGCTCGGGGTGCCTGAGGCACGGAGTGCCTCCCCCTCTGGGCCGATCGGCCCGGTCGAGGTCGCCCGGTCGTGAAGCTGCAGTTCTCGGCCGAGGTGGCGAAGGCGCGCAAGGGCCACGGTCCGGTGGTGGCGCTCGAGTCGTCGGTGATCGCCCAGGGCCTGCCCCCGCCGTTCAACCTGCAGAGCGCGCTGCGCTGCGAGGCGGCGATCCGCGAGGAAGGAGCGGTGCCGGCGACGACCGCGGTGCTCGACGGCGAGCTGTGGGTCGGGCTGACCGGGGCCCAGCTGCGGCGGCTGTCGAAGGGCGCCGGGCTGCGAAAGATCGGCTCGCGCGATCTGGCGATGGCGATCGCCGATGAGGCCAGCGGAGGCACCACGGTCAGCGCGACCTGCGAGCTCGCCGCCGCGGCGGGGATCCGGGTCTTCGCCACCGGCGGGCTGGGCGGGGTGCACCGCGCAGTGGCCGAGCACCTCGACATCTCGCAAGATCTTCCCGCCCTCGGGCGGTTCCCGGTGGCGGTGGTCTGCGCGGGCGCCAAGTCGGTGCTCGATCTGCCCAAGACGCTCGAGGTGCTCGAGACGCTCGGGGTGCCGGTGATCGGCGTGGGCACCACCGAGCTGCCCGGCTTCTACACCCGGCACACCGGCTTGCGGCTCGAGCACGACGTCGCCGGCGCGAAGCAGGCGGCCCGGCTGTGCAAGGTTCGCTTCGACGAGCTGGGGCAGGGCGGGATGGTGTTTGCGCTGCCTCCGCCGGACGAGACGTCGCTGAAGCTGGCCGAGGTCGAGCGGCACCTGACCGCGGCGCTGACGGCGGCGAAGCGCCGCCGGATCACCGGGAAGGCGGTGACCCCGTTTCTGCTCGCCGAGCTGTCGGCGCGGACGAAGGGCAAGAGCCTGCAGGCCAACCTCGCGCTGCTCGAGAACAACGCGCGCTTCGCCGCGAAGGTGGCGGTGGCGCTGAGCCAGGCCCACGGATGATGCAGCGCACGCTGTCGGCCCCCGGGAAGCTGTTCCTGAGCGGGGAGTACGCGGTGCTGTGGGGCGGGGTGGCCCGGATCGCCGCCGTCGGCCCCCGGACCGCCGCCCACGTTCGCGCCCGGGTGGATCGCGAGGTCGCGATCGCGCTCGAAGACGGGAAGCTCGCCGGTCAGACCACGCCGCTGGGCGTGCTCTGGGCGGAGGAAGTGCCCGAGCGGTTCCACTTCGCCGCCCGGGCGGTCGATCTGGTCCTGCGCGCCGTCGGCCGCCAGGTGCCCGGGTTCGGGATCGCGCTCGAGCCTTCGCCGGGCGCCCCGGATGGTCGCAAGCTGGGAATGGGAGGCAGCGCGCGGGCGGTGGTGCTCGCCACCGAGGCGGCGCGGTATGCGCTCGATGCTCCGCTGGACACCCTGAAGCTGTCGCTGCTCACCCACGCGCTGGCCCAGGGCGGAAAGGGGAGCGGAGGAGACGTCGCCGCGATCTTCGCCGGGGGCATCGTCCGCTACCGCCGGTATGACCTGACCGCGCTGACCCGCGCCTCGACCGGCAGCGATCTGGCCGGAGCGCTGCGCAACGCTCCGCCGGTCGAGCTGTCGAGGCTGCCCGACACCAGGATCCCGCTGGTCTATGCCTTCGCCGGCCAGAGCGCGTCGACCCGGTTCCTGATCGGAGAGGTCGAGCAGCGGTGGACCGAGCTGGAGCGGCAGCGCTTCGTGGGCCGCTCCGACTCGCTGGGGCAGCAGCTCGAGACGGCGCTGGCGAAGGGCGATTTCGCCACGGTGGCCGAGTCCACCGCCGGCCTGCAGGAGCTGCTCGCGTCCCTGGGGCCCCTGGAGACCGAAGAGATGAAGCGGCTGCTGGCGCTGACCCGGTCGATCGGCTGCGCGGGCAAGATGTCCGGGGCCGGCGGCGGCGATGGCTGTGTCCTCTTCGCCCCCGATGTCGAGGGCGCGCAGGCGCTGATCGAGTCGCTGAAGTCGCGCGGGATTCTCGCCTTCCCGCTCACCATCGAAGCGGGCCTGCGAGGAGAGTCCGGCGATCGTGGCCTGGGGCGCTGGCTGCCCGGTTAGCAGGGTGCTGAATAAGTCCGGACCGAGCCCGACCGTTGAGGTTCGAGC
>JAGSPQ010000434.1 GCA_018262385.1 Myxococcaceae bacterium
CTTCACCAGGCCCTCGGGGGTGATCACGAACGAGGTCATCAGCTTCCCCTCGACCGCCTTGTCCTTCACCGCCAGCGTCTCCTCGTAGCAGCCCAGGATCTGCGGCATGTAGAACGAGACCACGTTCTGGATGCTCAGCGGAGTGAACGGCAGCTTCTCGAGATCGGGGCCGGGCCGGGGCGTGGCGGCGCCACCGTCGGCGCCGGTCGCGGGCGCAGTGGGAGACACCGCGTCCTTCACCAGGCCCTTCATCGTCTCGTTCGAGGCGGCCTTCTCCTTCGCCGGGGGAGGAGCAGCGAGCAGCAGCCCAACGGCAATCGCGATCGGAGTCATGGGAGTCAATCCTTGAGCATGTTGGCGGAGATGACGATGCGCTGAATTTCGCCATCTCGCTCGCGTAGAGCTTGGCCATCGCGCTCTGCTGCGAGTGGCGCTGGCCCTGGTCCTTCATCAGCGCGGCGCGCAGGGTGAGCAGCCGGGCGGCGTCGAGCTCGACCGCCATGTCGGCGAGCATGAACTGGATCGCCTGGTGATCGCGGATCGGCTTGCCGAACGTCTTGCGATCGCCCGAGTAGGCCAGGGCCTCTTCGAACGCGCCGCGCGCGATCCCGATCGCCTGGGCGGCGATTCCGATTCGCCCGCCGTCGAGGGTGCTCATCGCGACCTTGAAGCCCTCGCCCTCTTTGCCGAGGACGTTCTTCGCCGGGACCTTCATGTCCTCGAAGAAGATCGTGCAGCTGTGGGCGCCGGTGATCCCCATCTTCTTGTCGGGCGGCTGGCGGTTGAAGCCGGGCGTCGCGGTCGGCACGATGAAGGCGGTGATCCCTTTGTTGCCCTTGCTCTTGTCGGTCATCGTGAACAGCACCATCGCGTCGGCCTTCGGCCCGACGGTGATCCAGTTCTTCGAGCCGTTGATCACGTACTCGTCGCCCTTCTTCACCGCGACCGTCTGCTGGGCGGCCGCGTCGCTGCCCGCGTTCGGCTCGGTCAGGCCGAAGCAGCCGAGCTTCTCGCCGCGCGCGAAGGGCTGGAGGAATTCCTTCTTCTGCGCGTCGGTGCCGAACTTCATCACCGGGTCGCAGTAGAGCGAGTTGTTGACGCTCATGATCACGCCGGTGCTGCCGCAGCCGCGGCTGATCTCTTCGATCGCCAGCGCGTAGCAGACGTTGTCGAGGCCCGCGCCGCCCTGCTCTTCGGGAACCGCCACTCCCAGCAGCGACAGCTCGCCCAGCTTCTTCAGCGCCGCCTCGGGCCAGGTGTGGTGCTCGTCCCACTTGCGGGCGTTGGGGATCAGCTCTTTGGCCGCGAACTCCCGGCACAGCTTCTGGATGTCGCGCTGGACGTCGGTCAGCTCGAAGTTCATGGCGGCGGATTATCAACATCGCCGGGGGCGCGTATAGGAAGACCTGCCGGGTTTGCGTTTGGCCTTCTGGGATCCGCAACCTTTGCGCGTGGCCCCCGCCTCCTCGTTCGGAGGCCCGGATGGACCTCCGATTGCACCGGCGGCTCGGCCACCCGTTACCCGAGGATCCCGATGCCCCCTGAGACGCGCTTGAAAGCAGCCGTGCCCGACGCCTCGACCAGTCTGCTGCAGCTCACCGGAGCGCTGCTCAAGCAGACCTCGAGGGCGACCGAGGTGGCGCTCGAGCTGGGCCCGCAGGCCGCCGCCAGGCACGCGGCGCGAAGGCTGCTCGGAGCGATCCGCGGCCCCGACTCTTTCCGGATCATCCTGATCGCTCTGACCAAGCCCCGCCCCAGCCCCGAGGCGGCGGTGGCCGCCCGGAATCACCTCTTCCGCTTCGCCTCCCGCGACGAGCTCGAGGCCTACGGCAAGGATCCTTCGACGGGCGTCAACCCGTGGGACCTCGAGGCGTTCGCGAACGGAAGCCGCTGCCTGCTCCAGCTCGATGGCGATCAGCTGGTCGGCTACTCGTGGGTGGCCGGCTCGCCGCTGATCGAGCTGATGTGGGGCATGCACTTCAACCTGCCCGACGACACGGCCTACAACTACAACGGCTTCACTGCGCCGAAGTACCGGGGCACCGCGTTCCAGGGACTGCGGCACCTGAAGGTGCTCGAGCAGCTGAAGGGCGAAGGCAAGAAGCGGCTGTTCGCCTACGTCGACGACGTGAACTACCGATCGCTGCGCGGGGTCGAGAAGAGCGGCTACCAGCGCATCGGCGTCCTGTCCGGAACGAAGCGGGCCGGGAAGATCCTGTTCTCGCTGCGGGTGGAGAACGAGGCGTGGAGCGAGGTGGTCCGCTTCGGCCCCAGGCAGCATCAGGCCCCGGCGCCGGTGCACTCGAAGATCGTGCAGTAGCGGGCCAGGCGGTCGGTGCTGAAGACCGAGTACGGCTCGTTGCCGTAGTAGTAGTCCCACCAGTTCTCGGGGATGTGCCGCCGCGAGTAGCCGTAGATCTGGCGGACCTTGTAGTCGAGCGGCTTCAGGCCGGCGCGCTGGGTGAGCTCGACGCGCATGTCGAGCTCCATCCCGTCGAGGAAGATCCGGGCGTGCGGCTTGAGCACCCGCAGGATGTTCCCGAACGCCTGGCGCGCGAGCGGGGGCGGCAGGTGGAAGAGGACGTTCTGGGCGAACACCAGGTCAGCGGGAGGAAACTGCTGCGGCAACTGCTCGCTGAGCAGGTCGGCCTGCTCGAACGAGACCCGCTGCTTGATGTGCGGCCTCACCACGTAGCGGTCGCCGTCTCGATCGAAGGTTCGCGCGATGAACTCCTCGGGCACGCTCACCCCCTGGGTGATCTCCTGCAGCGTGTAGCTGGCGCGCCCGGCTTGCTCGACCATGTGGGGGTGAAGGTCGGAGGCGCGGATCGTGAACTCCAGCTCGGGCCGGCGGTGGAGCAACTCGGACGCGATGGTGTACGCCTCGCCCCCATTCGAGCCGGCGAAGACGTGGATGGTGAGGGCGCGCACCCCCTTGCGCTGGAGCCCCTCGACCACCGGCCCCACCAGCGCCTCCATCTGCATCGGCGATCGGTAGAAGCAGGTGTAGGTGTGGGAGTCGTTGCGCACCGACTTCGCGAGCACCGCCTTGTGCTTCGCCCGGCCGATCGGCAGGTGCACGACTCCGAAGTACAGCTCGGATCGGAAGAAGCGGTACACGGCGCGGGCGGATCTGTAGACGAGGCTCTGTTTGTTCATTGGAAGTGTCAGCCGTGGACTTCGAGCTCGAGCCCGGCTGCCCCTTGCGCGATCAGGTTGTGTTCCGCGTCGACGACGCGCAGCTCGCACTGCAGCCGCCGATGCGGGTGGTGGACTTCCTGGGAAACGACTTCGCCTTCACACCGCAGCGGCCTGCCGGGCCCGGCGCTGCGGACCACCTTCCAGGACAGCGAGCGGATCTCGCCCCGGTTCCCCAGCCAGTTCGTCAGCATCCGGGCGAGGTAGTTGCCGATCAGCCCGCGGTGCACGACGACGTCGCCGTGCCCCTCGGCCCGCGCGGCCTGCGCGCTGTAGTGGATGTGGTGCCGGTTCCAGGTCGCGGCGCTGAACATGAACAAGTGGGCCGCCGTGGGCGTCACCAGCAGCGGGGGCAGCCGCACCGGAAACGCCGGCTCGCCCGAGAGCAGATCGGCAGCGCGGGGGATCAGCATCATGGCCGCTTGATGTAGGTGGCGACTTCGGTCGCGACCGGACATCCCTTCTGATCGGTGAACCCGGTCTCGACGACCAGCAGGTAGAGCAGGCCGCTCTTGCCCTGCCGGGGGACGACGTCCTTCAGCCGGCTCACCACGGTGATCACTTCCCCCGCCCGGACGCGCCGGTTGATCACGTACTCGCTGCCCCCGCCGACCACCCGCTGCGCCGGCAGCGGAAGATCGAGCTCGGCCGGCGAGCCGTCGGCGGGCAGCGCCTCGATCGGAAGATCCTCGAAGGTCATCGTCTGGCAGAACAGCGCAGGCGCCAGCAGGGCCTCGTCGCTGTCGGAGGGGCTCGGCGCGCCGATCGCCTGCGCAAAGCGCTTGATGTCGCGCGCGGTGACCAGGCATTGGCGGGTCTTTCGAACGCCGATCAGCGCGCGCAGGCTCTCGGGCAACACCGGCATGGGGGTCTGGGTCTGCAGCACAACGCCTCCTGCCGGGGCTCGACGAACTTCCCGCCCGGTGGCGGCGAACGTTCGCAAGAACCCTGCCGCAGAGACCTTCGGAGGAGGGCCGCTCTGTTGGACCGCAGAAGGCCCCGGCCCCACGCGCAAGAAGCACCGCCTTGCGCAGATTTTGTTCCTGGGGCTACTTCCCGGTGAAGACCGGGGGGCGCTTCTCGACGAACGCCTTCATCCCTTCGCGCTGATCGGCGGTGGAGAACAGCATCGCGAACGCCTGGCGCTCGAGCCCACACCCATCAGCCAGCTGCAGATCGGCGCCCTGGTCGATCACCTGCTTGGCCTGGGCGATCGCGACCGGGCCGCGCCTGGCGATCTTCCCGGCGACCTCCTTGCAGTGCGCCATCAACTTCTCCGGAGGCAGCACCTCGAGCACCAGGCCGAGCTCCCTGGCCTTCGCCGCGTCGATGATGTCGCCGGTGAAGATCAGCTCCTTCGCCCGGGCGCGGCCCACCAGCCGGGTCAGCCGCTGGGTCCCGCCGAAGCCGGGGATCACGCCGAGGGTCACCTCGGGCAGGCCGAACTTCGCCTTCTCCGACGCGTAGATGAAGTCGCAGGCCAGCGCGAGCTCCGTGCCTCCGCCCAGGGCGAAGCCGTTGACCGCTGCGATGGTCGGGATCCCGAGCTCGGCCAGCCCTTCGCCGATCTTGTGCCCCTGGGTGGCGAACGCGAGCGCCTGCTCGGTGGTGAAGCCCGCCATCTCGCCGATGTCGGCGCCGGCGACGAA
>JAGSPQ010000435.1 GCA_018262385.1 Myxococcaceae bacterium
GAAGGTCGCCGACGCGATGGAGTCGTTCGAGGTCGCCGGCGTGTCGGCCACCCATGACGAGATGATCCGCAAGGTCGAGGAGCAGACCGCGGTGAACGAGGCGCGGATGAACATGGCGCTCGAGTCGGTCGATCACCAGGCAGTGCAGATCGAGGAAGAGGCCGAGAAGATCCAGGCCAACGAGCTGGTGAAGCAGTTCAAGATGGAGATGGGCCTCAGCAGCCCCGCGCCGGTGTCCGACGTGGCGTCGGGGGGCGAGAAGACGATCGGCAAGAAGGTCGAGGTCAAGTAGGCCGGAAGCGGCGCGCCCCTTGAAACGCGCCGTACTCCTGCTGTTGGTGCTCGCCGCTGCCGGCTCGGTCTGGGCCTGGTCGGCGGGCTACGTCGACCGGGTGCGCGACCGGATCTGGGGTCGCCCCCCGCGGCTGTCGGCGGGTGACTTTCCGGCCGGAGTGAGCGCTCCGATCGACGACGTCGCCTCGGTGCCGCTGCGCACCACCCTGGTCGGCTACGTGCCGCGCGGCTCGGTCTCCGGGCTGGTGTGGGCGGCGAACGAGGGGAACACCTTCAAGGGCTCGTACGCGCTCGACGTGAAGGCGGTGCCGTTCGAGCGGGAAGACGCGCTGCGCCGGGCGCTGGTGAAGGGCGGCGAGAACGGCGGGGTCGATCTGGCGGCGATGACCGTCTCGCAGCTGGCGCTCGAGGCGAACGCTCTGCGCGACGCCGCGCCCCGCACCGTGCTGCTGCTGGGGCGCAGCCGCGGGCAGGACGTGCTGGCGGTCGGCAAGGGGATCACCACCGTCGCCGGGCTGAAGGGCAAACGGATTGGCGTGGAGCCACGCTCGACCGGCAGTTATTTCCTGCTCTGGGTGATGTCCCGCGCAGGGATGACGATGCGCGAGGTGATCGTGGTGGACCTCAAGGCTGCGAAAGAGGCCGGCGCCGAGCTCGCCGCGGGCCGAGTCGACGCCGCCGCCGGCTACGCCGGGGATCTCGAGCCGGCGGTGAAGCAGCTGGGAGGCAGCTTCCTCTCGTCCACCGTCGATGCGCCCCACCTGGTCGCGACGGTGCTGGTGGCGCGGGGAGACTTCGCCGCCCGGTACCCCGATGCCATTCGCCGGGTGCTGCGCGGGATCCTCGACGCCAACGCCACCGTCTCCCGCGACGCCTCGGCGGGAGCGCGGGCGCTGGGCGAGGTCGCCCCCTGGCTGGGAGATCCGGCCGAGGCGATTCGCCAGGGCCCGCCGGCCACGGTGCGCGACAACCTGTCTTTTTTCGGCCTCTCGGGCGAGGCGCCGGTTACCTACTTCGAGCTGTTTGCGAGCGCGTCGGCGCTCGGCACCCGACTGTGGAACAACCCGCCCACTGCGCAGCCGGAAGACACGTGCGATCTGGGGGCGCTGAAGTACGTTTCCTCCACTCGGGGGCCGTGAAGCTCATCGTGGCCAAACACTCCACCCACTACCTCAAAGCCGCGCTGCTGATGCCGGCCAACCTCTTCGCCCTCGGCGCGGGGGCGGTCGCGTCCGCGCTGATCGGAGACTGGACCCCGCTGGCCGCCGCGGCCGGCGCCTCGGGGGTGTACCTGGCCTTCCTCTCGGTGATCCCCAGCTTCCGGCGGCTGGTGGCCCACAACTACGACGCCCAGGAATTGCTCGAGCTGGGAACTCCGGAGGCCCGCGAGCAGCTGGTCCACGAGCTGGCGCCTTCCCAGCGCGAGCACTGGCTGGGGCTCAACGAGCTCAAAGAGAAGATCCTCGCCAACTACCGGCTGCTGCCCGGAGGGCGGGTGATGGCCGCCTCGTCCGAAGCGCGGTTGGATGGATTGCTGACGTCCTTTCTGCGGTTGTTGTCCACGCTCAACAGCTACCGCAAGTACCTCAACACCGCCGACCGCAAGTCGATCGAAGCCGAGCTCGGCACGCTGGTGGCCGAGGTCGCCCAGGAGACCAACCCCCGCTTGAAAGACGTGAAGTCCCGCCGGGTCGAGATCATGAAGAAACGGGTCCATCGCTTCGTGCAGGCTGAAGAAAGTCGAGAGGTCGTCAGTCATCAGTTGGCCAGCATCGAAGACGTGCTGCGGCTGACCCATGAGCAATCGATTGCGATCCGAGACCCTGAAGCCGTCGAGCGCCAGCTGGAGGCGCTCACCACCGAAGTCGAAGCCACCGAGGAAACCGTGCGAGAGATGGAGCGGTTCATGGAGTTCTCCGATGAGGCCGGCTTGAGCGCGCCGGCGTCCGTGAAGGTCCGATGAGGACCCCGGCCCGGCTGGGGCTGGCCCTGGCGGCGGTGGCGCTGACCTTCGCCGGGTGCAGCAAGTGCGGGAAGACCGCCGGGCAGGCGGGGGCGGGCGTCGAGCGGGTGCTGCCGCGCAGCGCGGTGGCGGTGGCGGTGATTCCCAGCGTCCAGGTGCTGGGCGAGCGGCTCAAGGGGCTCGAGAGCTTGAAGGTGGCGGCGTTCTCCGCCCAGCTCAACGGCTTTCCCGACGCCCACCAGTGGGCCGACGCGCTGGTGCAGCAGCTGGGCATCGACGTGCGCAGCAAGGAGGCGCTCGAGAAGGCGGGGGTCGATCCTTCCGGCAGCGCGGGGTTCGCCCTGCTGGCCGACGAGTCGGCCTTCCTCGTCGTGCCGGTGAAGGACGAAGCGAAGCTCGCGGCCGTGCTGCAGAAGCTGGCGGCGGCGCGGCTGGGCGCCGGGGTGGCGGAAGACCAGCAGGACGGCGAGGTGACGGTGCACCGGTTCGTGCCGGCGCCGGGCGCCCAGGCGCGGCTGGGGTACGTGCGGGTCGACGGCTTCGCGCTGGTCGGCACCGACGCCGCGGTCGCAAACCTCGCCCGGTGGGCGAAGCTGCTCGAGGCCGACGCGCTCTCGAAGGATCCCACCTACGCGGCGGCGCTGGGGCGGCTGCCCAAAGAGCGCGACCTGGTGGTCTACCTGCCGCCCGGCTCGCCCGCGCTGCAGGGCACCGTCTCGAGCGCGACCGCCACCCTGGCGCTGCGGCCCGAGGCGATCACCGTCACCGCCGATGCTCCGTGGACCGGAGATCCGAAGGCGCTCGAGCTGCTGGTGAAGCAGCCCGGGTCCGACCTGCTCGGCTACCTGCCGGACGATGCCTGGCTGGTGGCGAAGTTCTCCGGCGATCCGGCCGGCCTGGGGCCCTGGGTCGAGCGGCTGGTGCCCCAGCTGTCGCGGGCGTTCAGCGAAGCGGCCTTCGACGTCAAGGGCGAGGTGCTGGCCAACCTGAAGCCGGGCGCGGTGGCGGGGCTGTCGCTGGCCCCGACCGCGAAGCTGGGCGGGATGCCCGACCTGGACCTGCGCAGCACCAACCCCTTCGCCTGGGCCCACCTCACCGGGCTGACCGAGGTGAAGGATCCGCAGCAGGTCCCCGGCACCCTCGACAAGTTCGCAGGGCTCGCTCCCCGCATCGGCTCGCAGATGGCGAAGACCGATCGCGACGGGCACCCGGTGTACTTCACCACCTACTCGGCGGGAGAGGGGGTGCACTTCGCCGCGAAGGGGCCGCACGTGTTCTTCGGCTCTCCGGCCGGTCGAATCGACGCGCTGCTGAAGTCCGAAGGGAAGGCGACCCCGTTCTCAAGGCCCCAGCTGAAAGGCGTGCTCGATGCGCGGGCGCTCACCCTGGTGATCGACCTGCAGAAGCTGGCACACGCGGTGCGCGAGCTGCCCAGCGCGGCGTGGGGCATCGGCGGATTCGCGATCAAGGCGACCACCCTGCGCTGGCTCGATGCGACCGACGATCTCGAGGCGATCACCGCCGGCTTCGAGTCGAAGGCGGGCGCGGTGCAGGCCCAGTTGGTGCTCTCGCTCACTCCTCCCGCCGCTGCGCCAAAGGCGCCCTAGTGCCTCGAACCTCTCACTCCGGGCACCGCGCTTGATCGAAGCGAAGGGGCTCCGGCGCAGCTACCAGGACGGCGAGGGGCACCTGCTGACGGTGCTCGACGGGGTCGATCTGTCGGTCGCGGCCGGCGAGTTCGTCGCGATCATGGGGCGCTCGGGCAGCGGCAAGTCGACGCTGCTCCACATCCTCGGGGGCCTCGACGCGGACTACGCGGGCGAGGTGACGGTCGCCGGCAGCCGGCTCACCGGGCTGCCCGACGCGGCGCTGTCGAAGTTTCGCAACCAGCAGGTGGCGTTCGTCTTCCAGTCGTTTCACCTCGTGCCGGGGCTGAGCGCGGCGGACAACGTGGCGCTGCCGGCGTTCTTCGGCGGCGCGGCCTCCGACGACGAGGTGCGGGCGAAGGCCCAGGCCGCGCTCGAGCGGGTAGGGCTGGCGGCGAAGCTCGACCGGCTTCCGGCTCAGCTGTCCGGAGGCGAGCGGCAGCGGGTGGCGATCGCGCGCGCGCTGTTCACCCAGCCGAAGGTGCTGTTCTGCGACGAGCCGACCGGCAACCTCGACGCGGCGACCGGCAGCGAGGTGATCGCGCTGTTCGGCCAGCTCAACTCCGAAGGGCTGACCGTGCTGGCGGTGACCCACGAAGAGCGGGTGAGCGTGGCGGCCCGGCGGGTGTTGCAGCTTCAGCAGGGGAAGCTGTCGTGAAGCAGGGCGCGCTGGCGAAGCTGGTGCGGATGTCGATCCGGCGCGACCGCCGCGGCGCCGCCTCGAGCATCTTCGGAGTCGCGATCGGCATCGCCTCGCTCGTCTTCTTCGTCGCCCTGGGGGATCGAGGTGCTGGCGGTCGGGGTCGACACCGAGCTGGTGAAAGCCGACCTGCAGCTGGGAGATTTCTCCGACCCCGCGCCGAGCGAGCCGATTCCCGCGATGCCCGCCACCCGGCTGCTCGAGATCTACAACAAGACCTTTGCTCCGGCCCGCAGCCTGCCCCAGCTGTCGCCGACGATGCTGGTGGGCTTCGGCTTCCCGCTCGAGCTCGGCCGCTCGTTCGTCACCCAGACCACCACCGGCACCGTCACCCAGAGCGCGATCCAGGTGGTCGGGGTCTCGGATCGCGGGATGCTCGCCGGGCTGACCATCCCCCTGGCGAGCGCGGTGCGGCTGAACAAGGCGGCGGGGATGGACTTTCAGACCTACACCGCGGTCACCCTCCAGGCGGTCGATGCCTCGGCGGTACCGGGCCTGGTGGCCGCGGTCAAAGAGATGGGCTTCCGGGTCGACGACCAGGAGCGGCGGATGGCCGAGAACGCCGGCGCGGCGGTGACGGTGACGACCTTCGCGATGGCGCTGCTGTCGGCGCTGATCTGCTTCCTCGCCGCGATCAACATCGCCCACGCGCTCTCCGCCTCGGTGCGCGCCCGGGCGAGGGAGCTGGGCGTGATGCGCGCGGTCGGAGCGAGCCAGGCCGACGTGCGCGCGCTGGTGCTGGCCGAGGCCGCCACCCTCGGGCTGGTGGGGGGGATCCTCGGCACCGCGGTGGCGGTCGCCGCCGCGATGGGCATCGACCTCGCCGCCGCCCGGCTGCTGCCGCAGTTCCCCTTCAAGCCGGACACCTTCTTTCAGCTGCCCTGGTTCCTGGTGGCCGGAGGAATGGCGCTGGGCGTGCTTAGCTCGCTGGCCGGAGCCTGGTTTCCCAGCCGCCACGCCGCCTCAATCGATCCCGCAAGGACCCTCGCCGGATGAACCCCCGCCTCACCCTGCTGATCAACGGCCTGTGCGCCCTGCTGCTGGGCTGGCTCTATGGCGGCGACGCGCTCGACGCGCTGCGCTCGCAGTCGGCCGAGGTGTCGGCCTACCTCGAGCCGCCCAACCTGGTGTTTGCGCTCGGCGCGCTGCTGGCGACCGGGGTGGGGTTGGGGGCGAGCGGGCTGGGGCTGGCCCAGCAGCGCCCGAAGACCTGGCGGGGCTACCGGCTGATGCCGATCGTCACCGTGGTGGTGCTGTTCGTCGACCTGTTCCTCTTCTCCGCCGCCCGCTCGCCGCTCAGCTCGTCCGATCGCGCCGCGCTCACCGTGCAGAGCCTGGCCGAGGCGGCCACCACCGCCGCGACTGCCACCGCGGTCCCCAGCAGCCCGCGCGAGCTGCAGGGGATGGCCGAGCAGTTCGGGGCGCCGCCGTACCTGGTGAACGGCGCGCCGGTGAAGGCCTGGTCGGTCTCGGTGCGGCAGCGCTGCTCCGGGCCGGTGACGGAAGTGAAGGGCGAGCCGGTGGGGACGCTGTTCTACTGCCTGGCGGAAGATGGCCGGCAGGCCTGGATCTCGGCGGTCGGCCTGCCGGTGGGCACCTACTTCGGGGCTCCCGCGCTGTTTTCCCGCGGGGGCGAGCCGGTGGTGGGGGTGGTCCAGCTGAGGCCGGAAGAGGAGCCGGCCGAGGGCGCTCCCGAGGGAGAAGTGCCTCCCCCGGCTCCGGAGCACCCCCGCCCCTCGCCCTCCTGGTTCGAAACACCTGATTCCGGTCGTTGACGCTGTTTGAGCCGGGTCGCTACATTCCCCTGTCGGTCTGCAGCTCC
>JAGSPQ010000436.1 GCA_018262385.1 Myxococcaceae bacterium
GCCGCCACCCGAGCCGCCCGCGCTGCCGCCACCCGAGCCGCCCGCGCTGCCGCCGCCGACTCCGGCGCCCCCGCCGCTGCCACTGCCGCCTCCGCTGCCGCCGTCCGAGCACGCCGCCGCGCTCTGGCAGTCGGGATCGAGGCAGTCGGTCTTCCCGTCGCCGTCGTTGTCGGTCAGGTCGCTGCAGTCGTTCTCGCTCGCCACGGTGGCGACGCAGGCGCAGCCGCTGCCGCAGCTCTGGCCGTTGCACATCGGATCGAGGCAGTCGGCTTTCCCGTCGCCGTTGTCGTCGGCGCCGTTGTCGCAGACCTCCCCGGCTCCGAGGCAGCGGACGACCTTGAAGCACTTCGGGTCGGCGCAATCGACTTTGCCGTCCCCGTTGTCGTCCTTCTTGTTGTCGCAGGTCTCGGGACCCAGGGGCGGCTTGTCAGGCGGCTTGTTGCCACACCCGGGCAACACCGCGCACGCCGCGATCACGAGGAGCAGGACTGCGCGAGGCGACATGGCTTCTTTTCGTACCTCGACGACGGCCCTTTCGCCCCGACCCTACCATGTGGGTAGAGGTGGAAACCATGAGCACATGCGCCGGGTTGGCGTTTACTCGTCCGCCGCTTCTGCTGGAGCGCCGCCCATCTTGGCGATGTCTTCCTTCTTCACCCCGGCGACGTCGACCTTCATCACCGACGCCGTCAGCTTGTCGATCGTCTGATCGAAATCGAAGCTCCCTTCCTTCTTGAACCGCAGGAAGTTCACCCGGGCGACCACGTAGTTCTTCAGGTACGCGCTCTGGAAGCCGCGCGCCTTGAGCGCCTCGACCACCTTCACCACCTCGTCGTCGAACGCGAGCAGCCGGTCGGCCCGCGCCTCCCGCAGCTTCAGGCCCTTCTCGAGCGAGAGGTCCTCGAACGCCTCGAGCCGCTTCACCACCGAGCTGTACGCGCCCGCCGAATACCGGGGCCGCTTCTCGTAGGCGGCGCCGAACGTGGCGAAGTGCGGCTCCTCGAAGATGGGAGCGAAGTCGGCCTCCTTCTCGCTGCCCCGCGCGCCGACCAGGCCGCGGTACATCCGGATCACCTCCAGCGATCGCTCCTTGAGGTTGTGGGCCTTCTCGGTGTTGAGGGCGAGGATCTTGTAGGCGGTGTCCTCGTCGGGAAGCACCAGCGCGGTGATCGCCTTCATCCCCATCAGCTTCATCGCCCCCAGCCGATGGTTGCCGTTCGGGGTCCAGTACATGCCGTCTTTGCGGACGGTGATCAGCGGGTCGAGGAAGCTGCCGACCCGCTCCATCGCGTTGGCCAGCTTCTTCACGTGGGTCTCGCTGCGATCGCGCTGGTACGGAGTCGGCTCGACCTTGTCGATCGGCAACATCGCCAGCACCACCGCGTGTCCGCCCAGCGGGTCGAGGTACATCCCGAGCGCCTCGCCGCCGTCGGCCTTGATCCGCTCGCCGAGCGCCTTCGCCTCCTCTGCCTCGACGTGGGTCTGGGCGGGAGTGAGTCCCTTGCTGCCGAGCTCGACCTTCTTCCGCGGGGACTTGCGCTTCTTCGCCCCTGGCACGGCCAGCTTCTTCGCAGCTCCCATTCATTCCCCCGAGACGGTCAGTTCCTTGAAGCGAATCGTCGGCGCCGCGGTGTTGCCGCGGAAGGTGAGGTCATTGCCGATCGCGTCGATGCTCTGGAGCATGTCGAGCAGCTTCCCGGCCACCGTCACTTCCTGCACCGGGCGGGTCAGCTCGCCGTTCTCGATCCACAGCCCGTTGGCGCCCCGGGAGAACTCGCCGGTCACCATGTTGGCGCCGTGGCCGAGCATCGCGGTCACGTAGAAGCCGTTCTTCACTCCCTTGATGATCGCCTCCGGGCTCTGGCTGCCGGCCTCGAGGTAGAGGTTGTTGGTCCCGATGTGCGGCATCGTCCGGTAGCCGCGCGAGGCATTTCCGG
Organism: Myxococcaceae bacterium; assembly: GCA_018262385.1. Classification (GTDB taxonomy): domain Bacteria; phylum Myxococcota; class Myxococcia; order Myxococcales; family Myxococcaceae; genus JAGSPQ01. The sequence continues at coordinate 1,938 of JAGSPQ010000436.1, forward strand.
TCGAGTGGGTCTTCGCTTTGCGCGCGGTGAACGCGTCGTAGAGGAACGCGCTCAGCACCCCGCGGTCGACCAGCCGGGTGGTGCGGGTCGGCACCCCTTCTCCGTCGAAGGGCGAGGTGGCGATGCCGTCCTTGAGCAGCCCGTCGTCGACGATGGTGACGGTGTCGGGCGCGATCTTCTCCCCCAGCTTCGAGGCAAGGAACGAGCTCTGCTTGAACACCGCGTCGCCGTTGGCCGCCGAGGCGATGCTGCCGACGAAGGACGCCGCCATCATCGGGTCGAAGATCACCGGCACCCGCTGCGACTTCACCTTCTTCGCGCCCAGCATCCGCACTGCGCGGCGGGCCGCTTCCTTGCCGACCGCCTCGGGGCTGTCGAGCTTGTCGAGGAAGCGCTTGTAGTCGACCCAGTAGCTGGTCTGCAGCTGGTCGCCCTCGGCCGCCACCGGCACCGCGAACAGGTACGCGTAGGTGCCCTGGTAGCCGCCGGTGAAGCCCTCGCTGCTGGCCAGGTACACCTCGCTCACGCTCTCTCCGGCGCCGACGCTCTCGAAGGTCTTGATCCGCGGGTCGACCGACTTGCCCGCCTTCTCCATCTCGATCGCCGCTTCGATCTTCCACTCGGGCCGAAGGTTGGCGACCTTCGGGTCGAACAGCGCGCCGACGTCGTGGTGGCCACGCAGATCCGATCGATCCGGCAGGCCGTTGAGGGTATTGGGAGCTGCCGCCCCGGCCAGCGCGACCGCCCGATCGACGAACGCGTTGAGGCTGCCCTCGGTGAAGTCGCTGGTCCAGGCGAAGCCCAGCCGCTTCTTCACGAACACCCGCACCCCGACGCCCTTCGAGGTGGCCTGGGTGAGATCCTCGATCTCGCCGTCCCGCACCCGGACGCTCGCCTCGCGCCCGACCTCGATGAACACCTCGGCCTGCTGCGCGCCCTTCTTCTTCGCCCGGGCCATCAGCTTCTTCGCCAGCGCCTGGTAGTCGGTGCTCACGCGCCACCTCCCAGCCGGGTGCCGCCGACGGTCATGTTGTCGATTCGCAGCGTCGGCAGCCCGACTCCGACCGGGACGCTCTGGCCGTCCTTGCCGCAGGTGCCCAGGCCCGGGTCGGGCATCGGATCGTTGCCCACCATCGAGACGTTCTTCAGCGCCTCGGGGCCGACGCCGATCAGCGTCACTCCCTTGAGCGGGCGGCCGACCTTGCCCTTGTGGATCTCGTACGCCTCGCTGACCTCGAAGACGAAGTTGCCGTTGGTGATGTCGACCTGCCCGCCGCCGAAGTGCGCGCAGTAGATGCCGCTGTCGACCGAGTGGAGGATCTCGTCGTGGGTCGACTCGCCCGGCGCCAGGTAGGTGTTGGTCATCCGCGGCAGCGGCAGGTGCTTGAAGCTCTCGCGGCGCCCGCTGCCCGACGAGCTGTGCCCCATCAGCTTCGCGTTGAGCGCGTCGTACATGAAGCCCTTGAGCACCCCGCGCTCGATCAGCACCTTGAACTGGGCCGGGTTGCCCTCGTCGTCGACGTTGAGCGAGCCGCGCGCATTGGCGACGGTGCCGTCGTCGATCACCGTCACCAGGTCGGACGCCACCTTCTGGTTCTCTTTGCCGGCGAACAGCGAGGTGCCCTTGCGGATGAAGTCCGCCTCCAGCCCGTGCCCGACCGCCTCGTGGAGCAGGATCCCGCTCCAGCCCGGCGCGAGCACCACCGTTTGCTGCCCCGCCTTCGCGTCGGAGGCGCCCAGCGTCTGCACCGCCTGGCGCGCGGCCTCGGTCGCGACCAGCTCGGGGGTGAAGGTGTCGAAGTGGCTGAAGGGAACCCGCCCGCCGCCGCCGTAGAAGCCGGTGCGGCGATCGCCCTTCTTCCCCTCGGCGACGACGTGGGTCGCCAGCCGGCACAGATCCTGGGTGTCCTCGGCCAGCCGCCCCTGGGTGTTGGCCACCAGCACCCGCTTGGTCGAGTCGGCGTAGGTGGCGATCACCTGCTTGACCCGCTTGTCGTAGGCGTGGGCGGCCTTGTTGGCCCGCACCACCAGCGCGACTTTCTCCTCCACCCCGACGTTCGCCAGCGGCGTCACCAGCCGGTAGAAGGTGGGCAGCGCGGTGCGGGCGACGTTGAAGGCCTGCTCGCTGCCCCCGCCCTGGGCGATCAGCGCCGCGGTGCGCGCCGCGCGGAACAGCGCCTCGTCGTCGAGATCGTCCGAGTAGGCGTAGCCCACCTTGGAGCCGGCGATGACCCGGACCCCGACCCCCTGCGAGAGGCCGGCCTGGGCGCTCTTGACCTTCTTCTCCTCGAGCACCACCGCGCAGCTCTCGTTGCGCTCGACGTACACCTCGGCGAACTCTCCGCCTTTCTCCATCGCGGCCGACAGCAGCCGTTCGATCAGGGGAACTGAAAGCAATGTCGGAGTGTGGGAGCTGGTGGTCTTTGCCATGACGGGTCGGACACTAACAATCCCGTCTCCAACTTCCCTGATAGAGTTTTCGCGACGATATGGCCCCGCCGCCGAGCAAACGCAGTCCCGCCGTCGAACGGGGCGGCAAGGACGCAGAGAACGATCCCGAGCGGTTGCAGGGGACTCAGGCCAAGATCAAGGTCCCGTCGGTGGCCCGCGGCAGCCGGGCGGTCGATCGGGCGGCGGACGAGGATCCCGAGGTCTCCAAGCACACCCAGGCGAAGGTGAAGATCCCCCGGGTGGCGCAAGAAGAAGACCCGGAGGTGAGCAAGCACACCCAGGCGAAGGTGAA